>JAAYCJ010000199.1 GCA_012729815.1 Phycisphaerae bacterium
CATGCCGCGGCTCTCGTCGCTGCCGCAGACGGCATAGCCGTGCCTGGCCAGGGCCCAGACGAGGACGCCCGTGCCGCAGGCGCAATCGAGAACCTGCGGACGCGATCCCAGGCGCTTGAGTCTCGACCCAAGTTCCTTGAGCTGCGGCTCGCCGGTCAACCGCTCATCGGAGAAGAGCCAGCGGTCGTAGTCCTCGGCGAATGCATCGTACTGACTGCCCATCAGATGCCTCCATCATGCTGCCATCGGGCGGCAGGCCGAATGGCGGGTGAAGTCCAAGTTCTCACCGGGAGATCACCCGCCGTACCGTTCACATCGATCGGTTCGCTCAGCCGGATTCGGCGACGCCGGTTGGGCCGCCGATCAGCGGACGCGGGCAGCACGCCGGCTGCGGCCGTCGGCAGACGAAGGCGAAGCGGTCGCCGATCTGTGAGAGCGAGGTGGCGAACATGCTCGCGTAGGTCTCCACCTCGGTCAAACCCGCTTCGACCAGCGCCCGCAGGACTTCGCCAGGACCGCAGAGCCGTTCGACCTCGACCAGCTTGGTCACAATCTCGCAGCCGGGCCGGACGAACCAGCAGGTCTCGTAGTGGCGCTCGGCGTCCTGGCGCTTTTCGGTCATCACGTAGCCGTCGGGCAGTTCGCCCCAGGTCCGCGACTTCCAGCCGACAGGCCGGCGGCGCATGCCCGCGACGGTGCCGACGAACAGGCCGCCGGGCTCCAGCGCGTTGTGGACCTTGCGGAACGCTCCGCGCAGCTCGGCGAAGCTCATGCGGCCCGGGCTGAACGCTCCGGCCCAGGCCAGCCGATAGGTCTCGAGCTCCGGCAGATCGACGATCCGGCCGACGCGGAAGTCGATGTGCAGGTTGAGGTCCTCGGCGCGGCCGCGGGCCAGCGCGATGTATTTCTCGCCGGGATCGATCGCGGTGACGCGGAAGCCCCGGCGGGCGAACGCGGCGGCGTGATAGCCCAGGCCGCATCCGACGTCGAGGACGGCCGCCGGCCGGCGGATGCCGGTGACGGCCAGGACGCGCTGCACCACCGCTTCGGCCTGTTCGGGCGTGCCGAAGAGCCTGTGGCGGTAGTAGGCGAGCAGGATTTCCTGGACGGCTGGGTCTTCCGGCCGCCAGGCGATCTCCCGGACCTTCACAGCGTCGTTGTTCATTGCATTCGTCAACATGGCGCGCACCTCCCACGGGCTCGCAAGATGGTCCCTTGTCGAGACTGGAAACGCCCCTACACCTGTACGGACAACAAAAAAGCCTTCCGGGCTTTTGGCCCCAGAAGGCTTGAAAACTCGATCGGGCGATTTTCAGGTCCTTCTAGGGCGCCGCCTCCCTTCCGTTCAGCCAAATCGCGACGACGTTCGTCCGCGGCATCGCGACATGGCCGAGCGCGCAGCGGAGCGACAGGCCGCTTACCTGGTAAGCTTTGGCGTCGCTGGCTTGTCTCGGCATGTCCGCCCTGAACTGGACCACGAAAAAACTCCTACATAAAATACGCTATCGGCAATCTACATCCAACGGGAGTAACTGTCAAGCATATTTTCCCGATTTTTATTTGTCGGCAATCCGGCTGAGGGACTTGACCGGTTCTTCGGCCGGCCGGCGTTCCTTTATCTGTCTTGGTTGGGCGGCTTCTGGAGCGAGACGCGCTGGAGCATGGCGCGGCACCATCGTTCGAGGAGTTCCAGGTAGTATTGCGGGCGGGCTTCGCGGTCGGTCTGGAGGGAGTGCCAGTCCATCACGACCTGGACCAATTCGCGGTCCTGCGGGTCGGGCAGGGCAGCCAGCAGGTCGGCCTTGGTGGCGCAGTATTTGCCTTCGGTCAGGAGCATCCACGACTGAAGGGCGTAGCAGCATTCCTTGAACGGATACGGCGGACGGCGGATGACGGCGGCCAGGTCGTGCGGGTGGAGCAGGTAGTGCCGGGCGATATGAAGGTTGGCGGCGGCTTTGAGGCGAACGTCTTCGAGATAGTCCCGCGGCGTGGGCGGATCGACGAGATCCTCAAGCCGTCCGTGAAGCACGCGGCGGCCGAACCAGCACTGGCTCTGCTCGTGCCGCGGCCACTGGCGAAGCTCGGAGGCCGAACCGAAGAAGGTGCTGACCTGATGCTCGGCGGTGTACGGCATCGAGGCGAGCAGTTCGCGGTAGTCGGCCAGATCCCGATCGTCGATGCGATCGACGATCACGAACGCGTCGATGTCGCTGTCGGGCCGGGCCTCGCCGCGGGCCCAACTGCCGTGATGGGCGACGAAAGCGAGGCGCGGGCCGAACAGGGTTTGCAGGCGTTCCAGGAAATCATCCAGCCACTGGTCTACCGCTGCCTGGTCCATACGATTCCTCCGAAGTTGTGCCGGCTGCCGCAAGGTCAGACGTATCCGCTCAGGTGGTCGATTCTTCTTCTTTCTCGCGTTCTTCCCGTTCCTCGCGCTCCCGCTCCTCGGCCTCTTCGGGGGTTTCGAAGGGGACGAGGGCTTCGTCTTCCGGGTCGTAGCGGAACAGCTCGCCGTACTGGCCCCACGAGGTGAGGAATTCGAAGATGTCCTCGGCGTTCTCGGTGGGCAGGAGCATGGAGATCTCGTCGAGCACGGTTTCCTCCGGGATGCCTTCGGGCGAGGCGAGTTCGACCATGTTCTTGAAGATCTGGAAGAGTCGGATGCGGAGGGACTGGCGTCCCCAGATCGCCTTGCGTTCGTTGACGTCGGCTTTGAGGAACTCGCGTCCGAGCGGCATGAGCAGGACTCGCTGGCGCGGGGTGTCGACGAAGTCGAGCATCTCAGCGGCCTTGGCCACGCTGATGGCCTGGCCGAACTCGAGGCCCAGTTCGTTGGCGAAGGAGAAGATGTTGACCTCGCCGCCGCGGTCCTCGAGCATTTCGAGCAGGCCGATGATCTCGTTGGTGTCGACGGGCGGGATGGCTTCGATCTCGACGGGCTCCTCGCGGCCGGGCACGGCGACCATGCGCGGCTCCTCGTCGGGCATGATCTTGGCGGTCAGCAGGTCGTGGATCCGTTCCTGGAGCCGGGCCAGCGCTGGGTCGCGGAAGTCGCGCGGGTACTCGACGGGGTTTTCGACCATCGAGAGGACGCGGCCGGGGTGTCCGCCCATGATGACGATCCGGGTGGCCAGGGCGACCACTTCCTTGATGTCGTGGCTGACGATGAAGATGGACTTGGGGTTGCGTTCCTCCTCGAGCCAGGGTCCGATCAGTTCGGCCCGGAGGCTCTCAGCGGTGAGGGCGTCGAGCTGGCTGAAGGGTTCGTCGAGGCAGAGGATCTCGGGTTCGACGACGAGGGCCCGGGCGATGCCGACCCGCTGTTTCATGCCGCCCGACAGCTCGCGCGGGTAGAGTTCCTCGAAGCCCTCGAGGCCGATCAGGTCGATGACCTTTTCGACCCGCTCGCGGCGCTGATCGCCGCGCAGGCCGATGCTCTTGGCGACCTCGGCGATGTTCTCCTCGACGGTCAGCCACGGAAACAGGCCGACATTCTGGAAGACCACCGAGACGGCGGGATTGAGGCCCTGCAGCGGTTTGTCGCGATAGAAGACCTGACCGGTGCTCGGGGCGATCAGGCCGGCGAGGATGCGCAGGAGCGTGGACTTGCCCGATCCGGAGGGTCCGAGCAGGGCGACCACCTCGCTCTCGCGGACCTGGAGGTTGATGTGCTCCAGGACCCTCAGTTCGCGTCCGCCGGGCAGGACGAACTCCTTGCTGACTCCACGAAGCTCGGTAATCAATCCGTTGCCGTGTTTGGCATGCATGTCGGTTCTCTTTCCGTTGTGCCCCGGTTTCCGCACCCGTTCTACTGGCTGAGGCTGTAGCGTTCGACGGCGAAGGTGAAGATCCGCCGCCAGACGAAGCGGTTGATCATCACGACCAGCAGGGCCATGGTCATGGCGCTGGCGGCCAGGATGTGAAACTGCTTTTGCGACGTCGCCATACTAATGATAGCTCCCAGACCCTCGGTGGCAAAGATGGTATCGCCGAGCGGGACATATTCGGCGACGATGGTGGCGTTCCAGGCCCCGCCGGCGGCGGCGATCCACCCGGTGACCAGTGAGGTCAGCACGGCGGGCAGATAGAGCCGATTCCAGAGTTGCCGGCCGCGGATCTTGTAGATTCGGGAGGCCTCGCGCAGCTCCTCGGGAATGCCCATCGAGCCGGCGATGGCGTTAAAGAGGATGTACCACTGGGTGCCGAGCATCAGCAGGAAGATGGAGCCGACGCCCAGGGCGATGCCCGCCCATTGGAGACCCAGCAGCACCAGCGGATAGAGCATGGGGGCGGGGAATGAGGCGACCACCTGGATGACCGACTGCATTCTGGCGCAGAGACGCGGGTTGGTGCCGATCAGGATGCCGACCGGGACGGTCCAGGCGGTGGCCAGCACGAGGGCTGCGACCACCCGCAGGAGGCTCAGGCCCGCTCCGCGGCCGATGAGCAGCCAGTCGGCGAGGGTAACCTTGGCCACCAGCCCCAGCAGCAGCCAGGCCCCCCAGAGCACCGCCACGATCGCCGCCGCCGCGGCCGCCAGGTAGACGGCTTTGAGCAGGTAAAAGCCGATGCGCTCGGCAACGCGGAGGCGCGGGGCCAGGTCGTCCTCGATGGTGCGGGTGTAGCGGCGGGCGGCGTAGCCGACCCGCTCGAGTCCGCCCGCGGCGCGGAGGGCCAGCTCGTTGACCCGCGAGGCCCGCAGCAGATCGAGCACCAGCGAGCCGGCGGGCTCTTCCGGGGCGGTTTCCTCGTACTTGAACTTCTGGGCCCAGGCGAGGACCGGCCGCCAGATCAGCCGGTCGATCACGATGATGGCCAGTGTCATGGCAAGCACGCCGTAGGTCATCGCCCGAAAGTCGCGGACGCCGATCGCGGTGGTCATATACGACCCGATGCCCGGCAGCCGGAAGTCCATCTCGCCGAGGCGGAAGGACTCGCAGATGGTCAGGAAGAACCATCCGCCGGCCATGCCGACCATGCTGTTCCAGGCCAGCGGCAACGCCGCGAAGGGCAGCTCGACCCGGGTGAACCGGCGGAGCCAACTGAAGCGGTAGACGCGGGCGGCGTCGTAGAGCTCGCGAGGAATGGCTTGGAGCGAGTGGTAGAAACTGAAGGTCATGTTCCAGACCTGGCCGGTGAAGATCAGGATGATCGAGACCAGCTCCAAGCCGATGTTGCTGCGGGGAAACAGGGCGGAGAACGCCAGCATCAGGCCGGGCATGAAGGTGAGCACCGGCACGCTCTGGAGGACGTCGAGCAGCGGGACCATGACCCGCTCGGCCCGGCGGTTGCGGGCGGCGACGTAGCCGTAGACGAGGGTGAAGATCAGCGAGAGCGCATAGGCGGCAAAGCCGCGAAAGACCGAGAACATCATGTACTTGGGCAGGGCGGACGGGCTCAGGTCGATCTGCGTCGTGACCCGCGGACCGGTGAATTCCTCGCCCACCTGGACGATCATGTAGAAGATCGCCCCGAGCGAGACCAGGACCATGATGTCGGCCCAGATCGGCCGGCGGACCAGCAGTTCGGTCGGCCCGAATTCGCGCGGGCTTTCCGACTCCAGTTCCTCATCGACCCGGTTGTTCAACGGTTCAGCCGGCATTCGTCAACCCGCTACAATGGCAATCGACAGTGAAAAGACCTCTCCCGGCAAGACGACCGCTCGCAGGAAAAACTGAGGGTATAGTGTACCACATCGCCCGCGGTGGTGGGCAGTGTAAAATCGGCGGGACGGCCGGCGACGGCTGCGCAGGTCGAAGGGAGACCGCCGAGGCGGCGGGTCTAGAGGTCCTTTACTCCGGTGACGCGCAAAACTTCCTCGACGGTGGTCACGCCGTGGGCGGCTTTTTCGATACCGCTGGCCAGGAGCGACTTGGTCCCGGCGGCGCGGGCGGCCTGGGTGAGGACGGCGTCGCCGGCGTTCTCGGTGACGGCGCGGCGGAAGCGTTCGTCCGGGACGAGAATTTCGTGAATGGCGGCGCGGCCGCGATAGCCCATGCCCTGGCAGGCGTCGCAGCCGGTCGCCTGGCAGAACTGGACGTCATCCAGCCGATCGAGGATGCCCGCTGCCTCCGGCGGCAGGGAGTCGGCGGGCGGGTCGATCGGTGTGCGGCAATCGGGGCAGAGGCGGCGGACCAGGCGCTGGGCGACGACGGCTGAGAGGGCCGAGTTGACCAGGTGCGGCTCGATGCCCAGGTCGAGGATCCGCCGCACCGCGTCGATCGCCGCCGGCGCGTGCAGCGTGGTCAGCAGTAGGTGTCCGGTCAGGGCCAACTGGACGCAGAGCTCCATCGTCTCGAGGTCGCGGATTTCGCCCACCATGACGACGTCCGGATCCTGGCGCAAAACGGAGCGCAGGGCGCGGGCGAAGGTCAGGCCGGATTGGACGTCGTACTGGATCTGCGCGAAATCCGGGAAGACGAACTCGACCGGGTCTTCGATGGTGACCACCGAGCACTTCTGGGCGTCGACTTCGCGGAGCATTGCGTAGAGCAGCGTGGTCTTGCCGCTGCCGACGGGTCCGGAGCAGATGACCAAGCCGTGCGGCAGCGCCGTCAGACGGCGGATTGTCGCGAGGTCTTCGCCAACGGCGATCCGGTCGAGGCCGAGCAGATCGGTTGCGAGAACCGGGCGCAGAATTCGGACGACCGTTCGTTCGCCGTGGATGGTGGGAACGACGGCGACGCGAAAGTCGCAGCGCTGGCCGCCGATGGTCATGCTCATTCGGCCGTCCTGGGCAAGTCGGGTCTCGGCGGGGTTCATGCCGGCCATCGTCTTGATCGGCTTGAGGAACTCGCCGTAGACGGCGGTGGGAAGCTGGTCGCGGTCGTGCAGGACGCCGTCGATTCGCAGGCGGACGCGGACGCGGTCGGATTTCGGATCGAAGTGGATGTCGCTGGCTCCTCTGGCGACCGCCTCTTCGAAGATGAGCTTCTGGAGCCGCGCGACCGGCGGGGCTTCGGCGAGCTGGCCTTCGATCTCCTCCTGTTCGCAAGCGCCGCTCTGGCGGCTCAGCACTTCGCGCCGCGCCGTCTCGAAGTCCAAGCCGAGATTGACCAGGACCTGGGCCGCGACCGATTCGGGCACGCGGAGCAGTCCGAGCAGCAGGTGCTCGGCGCCGACGTAGTTGTCGCCGAGTTCGCGGGCGGCGGCGATCGCCTGTTTGACCGCGGTCTTGGCGCGAGGCGTCTCGTGAAGCTTGCCCGGCGCGACCTCGTCAGGTCCCGGTTTGACCATCGACTCGATCATCGGTCTGATCCTGTCGTAGTTCAGATCGACGTGCTCCAGCACAGCCGCGGCGACGCCGGTTCCGTCCTTGGCGATCGCCAGCAGGATGTGTTCAGTGCCGATGTACTCGTGACGAAAGTCCTGGGCCTCCTGGTTGGCCAGGGCCATGACCTTGCGGGCGCGATCGGTGAATCGCTCAAACATCGGAGGCCTCCTCTCTTGGCGGTTTGGCCATGTCGTTGTGCAGGCGGCTTCGCAGAAAACGCCGCTCGCGTTCGTCGATCCAGGCCAGGAGTTTTTCGCGGCGGACGCGGACCAGGCCGCCCAGGTCGAAGGCGGGCAGTTCGTCGATCAGCGGCTCGAGTTCGGTCCGCGAGATTTGCAGGAACTCAGCCACCTGGTCCAGCGTCATCACGGCTGAGCGCTGCGTCGGCCGAAGCTCATTGGCCAGGGCCCGTCGGACCTTCAGGACCGTCTGCGAATCCGGCTCGGTGCGGGCCAACTCGGCCAGGGCCCGGTCGCTTCGCTCCAGGGCGCGGAGGCGGCGGCTGCACTCGCGGCAGTCGAGGACGTGGGCGTCGAGGGCGGCCACCCGTTGTTCGTCCAGGTCGCCCGCGACGTAGGCGGCCAGGGTTTCATAGTCGATATTACACTCCATCGTCGTTCTCCGTGGATTGGCCGTTAAGCCGCTCGGCGAGGGCGGCGCGGCCGCGGTGGATCAGCGTCTTGACCGTGTTGATCGGCGTATCGAGGACGTCGGCGATCTGCTGATAGGTCATCTGTTCGAAGGCGTGGAGCATGACCGCTTCGCGCTGGCGGTCCGGCAGGCGGCGCAGCGCCCGGCGCACAGCCGCCAACCGGTCATCATCGCCCCGATCGGCGGCGGCGGTTTGCGGCTCTTCCATCCGGCCGAACTGGGCCGCCATTTCGCGTCGCAGCCGCTCGCCCTCAAGCCGCGTCAGGCACGTGTTTCGCGTGATTCGCATCAGGTACGCCTTGAAGAGGCCCTTGGGCTCGTAACGCTTGGCTGAGCGGACGATCGCGAGGAACACGTCCTGGAGGACCTCTTCCGCGGCGCTCGGATCGGCGAGCACCGACCGGGCGAACCGGTAGACCGACCCGCGATGCCGCTCGAAGAGCGTCTCGAAGGCCTCGACGCTCCCGTCGGCGAACATCAGCATCAACTCGTCATCCGATATCCAAGCCAACCTGTCGCCTCCAGCGCATGCCCTCTATCATACACAACCGCCGCCGGTGAGAAATGTTTCATGGTTTCTGGCTGCGGCATCGCCGTCGCATGGAATGCCAGATCGGCCGGGAGACGGCCGGCTGCGGAAACCTGGCGCTCCGGCGCAAACTAAACTTTCAAGACCTGACCCCATGGGGTCAGGTCTTGAAAGTTTAGTTAAGCGGAACCCCCTGACGCCGTCCGCGAAGGTGCGCCAGGCCACAACAGCCGAGAAGGGATCCAGAGGGCGCATCGCCGCTGACGGACGCCGCGATCACGGCACGAAGCTCACCGGGCATCGGCGCCGGCGGCGGTTCTATCGCTAATCCCGGTCGTGATTGTCGTCGCGGTCGCGGCCGTCGCGATGATCGCGGTCGTGGTCGTCGTGCCGGTTCCTATCCCGGTCGTCATGACGATCCTTGTCATAGTCGCCGTAGCGCTTGCGATCCCGGTCATCGTGACGATCCTTGTCGCGGTCATCGTGCCGGTCCCGATCGCGGTCGTAACGCCGGTCCTTGTCACGGTCATGATCGCCATGCCGGTCATGATCGCGCACGACGGGCCTGTGTTTTTCGGGGGCGCGGCGCATGTCCCGATCGGAATCACGGTCATCGCCGCAGCCGGCGGTGAACACGCACAAGGCGAAGAGCATCGGCCCCACGATCCCCAGCATTGACCAGTACCGTCGCATGTCAGCCTCCTTTACCCGGAGATTCCAAAACGTTCAGCCGCCCGTCGGGCGCGCTTTCCATGATACATTATATGCCGTCCCTCCGTCAGGCCTGGCGCACATCCGCGAGACGGTGGGAGACGGCCGGCCGCAGGGAGATAGTACGCCGGCGCGAAAATTAAACTTTCAAGACCTGACCCCATGGGGTCAGGTCTTGAAAGTTTAATTTTGGGTGCCCCTGAGTCGGGCTTGGACTCCGTTTCTACCGGCCTTCTATCCCGCCAACTCCGCATCCATGTCCAGCAGTGCCTCGACCAGTTCGTCGTGGATGTTGGCGAAGGGCATCTGGCCGAGGATGATCGGGACGGTGTCAGCGGCGTAGCCGCCGCGCCCGGCGGCGGTGCGGTCAGGGGCGTAGCCGTGGCATCCGTTGGTCAGGCCCAACACCAGAGGCACGCGGGAGCGAGCGGCGCCGACCACGTCGTTCTTGATGGTTTGGAATATCTCGAACGGGGCGCCCAGCAGGGCGACCGGGCCGATCCGAAAGCCCTGCAGCTCCGACGGCGGGCAGAGGTCCTCGCCGTTTCGCATTCTCTGCAGCAGCTTGCGAAAGGCCACCGCGTGCACGGCGGCCATGCGGACCTCGAAAGCCGTGTCCGACGCGCCGGCGGCGTGCAGGAAGCCTTCCTGCTCCGCCAACATCTTCCGCAGTTCGTCAGCCGACTTGCGGGTCCGGGAGAACCGGATCTGCTTTTGGGCGGAGCGAAGGCCGCCTTGCGCGAGCGGCTCTGCCGCTGCAAGTCCCTGACGGACGCTGTTGGCGAATCGGGCCGCGATGACGTCCAGGGCCAGCAGGGACTCGGGCTCGGGTTTGTGGACGACGCACGAGTTGACATCCCCTTGCGCGCCCTGAAGGAACAGGCCCACGGAACCTGGAAACTCGCGTTCGAGCCCGCCCATCGCCACGCCGGCGTAGTCGCCGTGAATGGCATGGGTCTCCTGGCAGCAGACGACCGGATGACAGCCGAAATAGGCGGCGAAGCCCAGGAGACGCTTGGCGGCGGCCTCCACCTTCAGGACGTGACAGACGGTGTCGGTCAACTCCGGCTTGGCCGGACGCCAGTCGTCCCGGAGCACCTCGTCCAACGGCGGGGCGTCGCGGTCGTATTCGCGGTTCAGGCCGATCCCTTCGCAGGGCGCCGTCGCGTACGAAAGCACACCCTCGGTCAGACGATCCTTGGCGGCGACCGCGGCCTCGGCGATCCGCCCGGGCAGAACCTCCAGGTAAGGAAGGTCCGGCTCACCCCAGCCGGTCAGCTCCGTGGCGTTCGGGCCGCTGTGGGTGTGCGTGCAGTGGACCATGATGTCTTGCGCCGGAATGCCGGTTTGGGACTGGATGATCTGGCGGACCCGCTCGATCCGCTTGGTGGACAGCCCGACCAGGTCGCAACTGATCAGAATAAGAATTCGCTCACCATCGGCCACCGCCATCGCCCGGGCCCAGAGGCGGTCGCGGACCGCGCGGGCGTAACGGTGCAAGAACGGCCCAAACCCCGACAACTCGACCCCAAGCCGCGGCGTAATGTCACTCTTTGCGAAACCAAACCTCATCGTCGATCCATCCTTATCTTTCAACCGCACTCCAATCGCACCGGACATTGTATCATAACCGCAACGTCCCGCATCAGGTACCTATAAGTATGAAGCTCCCCATGCCCATCCGGATTAGCTCAAAGGGGCGAAAGCCCCTGGTGCCGAAGGGGCGGCGGAAAGAGTGTCGCCCCGCTGGGGCTCACCGGCCGTGCGATACGGATTCCAGGGGCTCGCGCCCCTGGCTACACCCCTTCGCCCCGTTGGGGCGACCCATTCGGCGGATGTGACTGGTGTGACTGGGGTCACGTCTTGAAAGTTCAGTTTTCGCGGACCGGTGCGGGTGAAGGCGGCGAAGATTCTGGTTGCAAAGGTTGGGAGATTAAAGGATTATAAGCGGACGATGGCCTGTGGATTCTGACGGCAGAGTGGAAGGCGGAAATCGGATGAGGTACACGCGGATTGCCGGCCTCCTGATGGCGGCGGAGGCCCTTGGGCTATGGTTGGGCTTGGCCGCTCCCGCGATCGCTCAGAACGTCACCGAGAGTTTTCTGAACCAGCAGCGACAGGTGGAGGAGCGGATACGGCAGGAGCTCGAGACGACGCTGCCGGCCGAGCAGGAGGTGCTGTTCGACTGGGGTGCGTGGCTGACGGGGTATGCGTTTTTGTTCGACGACGGGATCGACTCGTCGCGGACGCTTCGGCGCGAGGACTTCCGGCTGTGGGGTTCGCTGAACGCGGATGAGGGTATCCACCAGGCCTACGCCCGTATGCGGCTTTCGTACAACGACTTCAACCACGGCGACAGCCTGGACGGCAACGAGGATGACCTGGAAGGGCCGAACCTCGATCGCGGCTGGTATCAGCTCGATATCGCGCGGTTCCTGCGGAAGCACAGCGAGGTGGATCTGCCGGTGGGCCTGGCCACCAAGGTCGGCCGCGAGTACGTGATGTGGGGAACCGGGTATGCGCTGTCGCTTCCGCTGGACGCGGTGCAGGTGGCGGGCCGGATCGGCGACCTGGAGATCGACGGGCTGTTCGGGCGGACGATCCACAGTTGGGACAATCTGGACCGCACGCGGCCGTACCACTGGCAGAGCTGGCGCTACTTCTACGGGGTGCAGGCCAAGTACCACGGGTTCGAGAAACACGAGCCTTTCCTCTACTATATATGGCAGAAGGATCGCCAGGACGACGGCAACCCGCTGGTCTACCTCCAGCAGTGGCGGTATGACTCGGAGTACCTGGGCCTGGGCAGCAGCGGCGAACTGGCCCCTTACTGGCGGTATCTGGGCGAATTCGTCTACGAGCGGGGCAAGAGCTACGGGCACAACCAGTTCCTCAACCGCAACGACATCTGCGCCTACGGCTGGGATTTCGAGATCGACTACCTGCCGCCGAGCCCGACGCACCCGCAGTTTTCGCTGGAGTACATGTTCGCCAGCGGCGATCCGGACCGGGTTCTGAGCCCGTCGGACGCCACGGGCGGCAACGCCGCGTTCACCCGGGACACGGGCTTTAACGCCTTCGGCTACCGCAATACGGGTCTGGCCCTGGCTCCGGATCTGAGCAATGTCCACATCTGGCGGGCGGGGGCGTCGTTTTTCCCGCTGGCCCGCGAGGCGGAGTGGCTCCGGCAGTTGGAGCTGGGTACCGACTGGTTCCTCTATCACAAGCACCATGAGGATGCGGCGATTTCGGACAGTCTGGCCAACGTGCAGGACGGATACCTCGGCTGGGAAATGGACTACTACCTGAACTGGCGGTTCACCAGCGACCTGTCGTGGACGTTGCGGTATGGGGTGTTTTTCCCCGGCGATGCGTTCGCGGACCGGACGACGCGGACGTTCTTCCTGACCGGGTTGACCTGGAGTTTCTGATGGCGGGCCGGACCATGAACAGATACCGATGGGCTTTGGCGGGGCTGGTTCTGGCAATCGGCGCTGGCGGCTGCAGCCAGATGAACGCGGCGAACCCGGCGCCGGTCACCCAGCCGGCGACGGCGCAGGCCAATCCGTGCGAGACCGCTGATGAACTGGACTTTATCGACTGCATGGCCGGCCAGGCCAAGTGCAGTTTCGGCCAAGCCGTGCGGGCGGTGGCCATGTTCATCGACCCGCAGGCGGCGGGAACCGATTTTTCGCAGAACTACGCATTTTTGGCTGAGCGAGGGGTGGTCCGCCCGGCGTGGGCGATCTGCCCGGAGGAGTGGATCGACCGGGGCACACTGTCGTACATGCTCTACCAGGCGATGGGCCTGCGAGGCGGGGTAAATATGGTGCTGTTCGGCTCGTGGGGCCTGGGCGAGCGGCGCTACGCCTACCGCGAGCTGTTGTACCGCAACCTGGTGCAGGAGGGGGTGGACTACGGCTACGTCAGCGGCCCGGAGCTGATCGCCACGCTGGGGAAAGTGGACAATTTCATGCTGGAAACCGGGCGATACACCCCGGAAAACGAGGTACAGTTGGGTGAAAAGCCCCAAAATCAGCAGCCTTAGTAGCATTATATAAGCATATAGCATAATTTGGGGCATGGCAGGGGATTTGCAGTAGTTTCCGCTGGTTGTTATGCTAGGGGATGCCGAACCAGCGGACCAAGATCGGAGACAGGCCCATGAAGACGATGACGATAGCGGCGGTGATCGCGGCCGTGGCGGCGGGGGCGGCAATGGGCCAGACGCCGGCACCCGCGCCGGCGTCGCAGCCGGCGGCGGAGGTGCGGGCGACCATTCTGGAGACCACGGGAATCGTCAAGTACCGCCAGACCGAAGGGGGCAAATGGCAGGACGCCAAAAAGGGCGACGTCTTAAAACCCCCGGCGGAAATCCGCACCGGCCCGCGGAGCGCGGTGACGATCAAGCTGCACACCACAGCCATTCTGGAGGTTCGGGCGTACACGCGGGTGGCGATCGCCGAATTGGCGCTCCTGGGCGATACCGAAAAGACCAGCCTGTTCCTGCGACGAGGGACCGTGCGGGCGGGGATCATCGAGGAGAAGACCCGCAGCGACTTCCAGATCGCCTGTCCGGCGGCGGTGCTGACCCGCGAGGGAACCTGGGGCATGGAAATGAGTTACGACCCGGCCACGGGCCGATACAACATCGCCCTGGACAACGACGGCCTGGTGCGGGTGATGGATCTGGTGACGGGCCGGCGGGTGGGCCTTCAGCCGGGCCAGTACGTGACGCAGGCCCTTCAGATGTGGGTGCGGACGGCCATGCTGGAGCGGATGGTCTCGCTGACCGATCCGTTCGGCGTCACGAGCGTGGAGACGGCGTTCTATGCGGAGAACTCGGGAGGCCTGACGGCGGCGAGTCCGACGGGCAACCTTGGGCTGACGCAGGCTTTGGGGCTGATGACCAGCGACCTGCCGCAGATGTTCCTGAACCAGCAGGCCCGGGCGGCGGCGTTGAACTGGCTGCCGGAATTCTTCGTCGATCGGCTCACTCCGCCGACGGAGGTGCCGACCGTGCGGTACCGCTACGGCAATTTCGGAACGCACGTGCCGCAGAACGTGACCCAGCGGAGCGTGATCCAGCGGTTCGGCGGAGCGATCAAGCGGGACGTGCGGTAGCCTGTCAGATAGGGACGTGGCGGGGAATGGCTAACTTTTGTTAATAAAGGGTTCCACGCGCCCGCCCTACCGGTTATAATCGGCCCACCGCAAGGATTATCGGACGCAGGATCATCACCATGGGCCGAATGCAATTCGTGCTGGGACGGGCCGGGACGGGCAAGACCCGTTTCTGTATTGAAGCCGTGTCGCGCGGCCTTCGCGGCTCGCCGCTTTCGGGGCCGTGGCAGATCGTGCTGGTTCCGGAGCAGGCGACTTACCAGATGGAGCGGACCCTGGCCACGTTTGACGAGGTGCCCGGGTTTATCCGCGCGCGGGTGGTGAGTTTTGTGAGCCTGGCCCGTGAGGCGCGGGCGGATTTCGCTCCGGCGACGCGGCGGGTGATGCTGGAGTCGTCGCGGCTGATGGTGATGCGTCAGTTGATTTCACGGGTGCACGGGCGGCTTCGGTACTGGCGGAACGTGCCGCCGGAGGAGATTTCGAGCTCGCTGCTGCGGCTGATGGGTGAGATGGTCCAAGCGGACCTGACGGTGGACGCGCTGACCGAGACGGCGGAGGCGCTGCGGTCGGGCGGGACGGACGAGCGCCTGCTGGCGGACAAGCTCCACGATATCGTGGTGCTGCTGGAGGAGTACCGCGAGCTGAGCCTGGTGGATTTGGAGGATCCGGCCAAATACCTCGAGGAGTACCGCCGGCTGGTGACCC
The DNA here is from genome assembly GCA_012729815.1 of Phycisphaerae bacterium. Lineage (NCBI taxonomy): Bacteria > Pseudomonadati > Planctomycetota > Phycisphaerae > Phycisphaerae bacterium. Next base: position 14,994 of record JAAYCJ010000199.1, read on the forward strand.
AGCTCGACTGGCTGGAGGGGGCGTCGGTGTACGTGGATGGTTTTTCGGGGTTTACGGGTCAGGAGTACTCAGCCCTGGCCGCGACGATGGAGCGGGCGGCGGCGACGTACATCACGCTGGCGATCGACCCGGAGAAGCTGGAGGCCAGGGGCGGGCTGCTGGAATGGGACATGTTTTCGAGCGTCCGGACCACGTACGGGCGGCTGCTGGAGATCGCCCGGACGCACGGGCTGAAGGTGGATGATCCGGTCATTTTGACCGATCCGCGGAGCAAGCGTTTCGCGGGCCGTCCGACGCTGGCTGCGCTGGAGGACCTGCTGATCGACCCGACCCGTCCGGCCCGGCCGATGGTGGTCGAGGATCTGGAGGTGGTTCGCGCAGCGGACCGGGCCCAGGAGGTGCGGCTGGCGGCGGCGAGGATTCTCGATCTGGTCCGCGAGCGAGGCTGGCGGTTCGAGGAGGTTTCGGTGGTGGTCCGCGAGCTGGCGGACTACGAGTCGTACATTCGCGACGTGTTCGGCGAGTACGAGATTCCGTATTTTCTGGACGTTCGCCGTCCGGTGAGCCGTTCGCCGGTGGCGCGGCTGATCCTGGGCGCGCTGGGCGCGGTGGTCAGCGGGTATCGGACGGCGTCGGTGCTGCGCTACCTCAAGAGCGGACTGACGGCGGCGTCGGTGGACCAGATCGCGCAGATCGAAAACTACGTGCTGGCCCACGGGATCGACGGGTTGCGGTGGCACAAGCCCTGGCGGGCCAAGCCGCTGCTGGTGGGGCCGGACGACGTGGACTACGAAGCGGCGGCATTGCTGGACCTTGAAGGCCTCAATCGCCAGCGCGAGGCGCTGATCGGGCCGTTGCAGCGGCTGGAGGAGCGGCTGGGCTACGACGGCGATGATGGAAAGAAGTACGACGTTGGAACCTTGCTGACGGCGCTGGTCGAGTTCATCCGCGACGTCGGCGCCGACCGGCAGTTGACGGCGTTGTGCACGGACCTTTCGAACGACGGCAACGAGGTCTCGATCCAGGTGCACCGGCAGATGTGGGACCGCCTTAAGGAGATGTTCATCCAGTTGAACCTCTCGTTCTCCGGCGAGGAGTTGGCGGCCCGCGACCTGCTGCGGATCATCGAGGACAGCTTCAACGAATTGACGGTGGGCGTGGTGCCGTCGCTGATGGACCAGGTGCTGATCGGTTCGATCGAACGGACGCGGCACCCATCGGTAAAGGCGACGTTCGTGCTGGGCTTCAACGAGGGGCAGTTTCCGACCACGGCGCAAGAGGACTACATGCTGACCGAGGCGGAGCGGGCGCGGCTGGACTGGCCGGACCTGGCCCGCCCGGCCAACGTCGAGGAGCACTACGCCAAAGAGCAGTACCTGGCGTACATCGCGTTGACGCGGGCGAGCGACTTCCTCTGGATCAGCGTGATCGAACACGACGTGCGCGGACGGGCGCAATATCCCAGCCGATACCTCGAGCGGATCGAGCGGCTGACCGGTCCGACGCGGGTACAGCGGACGGGCGCGGACATGCTGGCGAGCGGACGGGCGGGCACGCCGGTCACGCTGCGGAGTCTGGCGTCGGCGGTGGTCGAGGCGCTGGACGTCGGCGTGCACGACGGGCGCGAGGATTTCTGGCTGACGCTGGCGGCGGGACTGCTGGAGCGCGAGGCGGGCCGCGCCCTGCTGTCGCGCTACATCGGCGTGTACATGGGCGAGAACAAACCGACCCTCTCAGCGGAACTGGCGGCGGCGGTCTACGGTTCGCGGATGACCTTCCTGCAGATCGAGTCGTTTTACCAGTGCCCGTTCCAGCACTTCAGCCAGCACGGGCTCAAGGTCCGCTCGCGTCCGATGTTCCGGCTCGAGCCGGTGGACCTGGGGCAGTTTCGCCACGCGGTGATGAAGGCGGTCTGGGACCAGGCGCGGCAGGCCGATCCGGCCGAGCGCGAACGGCCGCAGTTCGCCGAGGAGGCGGTCAACGAGGCGATCGATCAGCGGCTGGCCCAGATGCCCGGCCACGTGATCGTCAGCACCGCCCGCAACCGGTTCATCCTTCAGCGGATGCGCGAGGAGCTGACGTGGGCGTTCCGCTGGCAGCTTCGCAACGCCGCGATGGGCAAGCTGTTTCCCAAGCTGCTGGAGCAGGATTTCCTGGTGGAACTGGCGGGTTCGGGGATGCAGCTTTCGGGCCGGGTGGACCGGCTGGACGAAGGGACGGCGGGCGATACGCGGTGGGTGATGGTGCTGGATTACAAGAGCGGCAACACGCGGCTGGATTTCACCGACTGGTACGCGGGCGTGCAGATTCAGCTTCCCGGCTACATGCTGGCGGTGGTGCGGCTGGACGGACCGGAGTTCGCGGTGCTGCGTCCGGCGGCGCCGGCGGCGGCGGTGTACGTGCCGCTGCGACCGGCCGAACTGACCGGGGCCGACGGGCTGGAGCTGGCCGAGCTGTTCGCCGCGTCGGGCCTGGTCAATCAGGACGCGATCGACGTGCTGATCGACCGCGAGCGCAGCGTCGGACGCGAATACGGATTCACACTCGGCAAGAACGGCCAGCCGACGTACGTGGAGCGCAGCGGCCTGGTCAACTCCGCCGAGTTCGAAGCGATCCTGCGACACACCGAAAAGCTCGTCCGCGACGCCGCCACGCAAATCGCGGCGGGCAACGTGAAGGTCGAGCCATACCGCAAGCGGCGGACGAGCGCCTGTCCGAACTGCGACTACTACTCGGTCTGCCGGTTCGATCCGCAGGTGAACCGCTATCGACATTTCGCGGCGATGAAGAAATCGGAGGTGCTGGAGGCGTTGGACGGCGATGACTAAGTGGACCGAGCCGCAGCGCCACGCGATCAACTTCACCGCCGGCGAGGCCATCGTCGCGGCGTCCGCGGGCAGCGGCAAGACGAGCGTGCTGATCGAGCGGGCGATCCGCCTGATCCGCGCGCAGCAGGCGGACGTCGACCAACTGCTGATCGTCACGTTCACCGAGGACGCAGCCGACCAGCTCAAACAGCGCCTGCGCGAGGCGCTCGACCAGGCGTACCGCAAGGCCGCGCGGGTCGAGGATCGCGAGTTCCTCTTCCACCAGATCCTGCTGCTGGACCGGGCCCAGATCAGCACGATCCATTCGTTCTCGCTGAACGTGCTGCGCGAGAACCATCACCTGATGGGCCTGGGCGCCGATATCAAGGTGTTCAATCCGGAAGAGGCGGCGCTGCTGAAGTATCGCGTGCTTGACGCGCTGTTCGAGGAGTGGTACGCCGCGGAGGATGCGTTCGGCGGGCGGTTCCGCGAGCTGGTCGACCTGTACGGCGGACGTCAGGTGGACCAGGGACTGGCCGACGCGGTGCACGGCATTCAGGGCTTTCTGGCCAGCCTCAGCGATCCGGCGGCGTGGCTGGAGCGGACGCGGCACAACTACGCGCAGATCGCCCAGGAGGGCGTGGACTTCGGCTCGCACGAAGCAGGACGGTATCTGGCCCGTTCGTGGGCTGAGGAACTCGCGCGGATTGCCGATCAGGTGGTCGGGCTGACCGCGCGGGCGCGGTCGAACGGCGTTGAGGCGGTGGCGGCGCATCTCGAGCAGGTGCTCGGCCTGGTGGATGCGGCGCGGGCGGCGCTGGAGCGCAGCGACTGGCTGCAATTGGGCAAGACGCTTTCGCTGAGCCTGCCGCGCTGGCCGACGATCAAGACGGACTCGCCGCTGCGGGCGGCGTCGGAACAGGTCAAGTCGGCGTTCGAGCCGGTTCGCAAGGACTTCAAGGATTTGATGGACGAGGCGACGACGCTGCTGTCGCCGGAGACGGCGGCGCTGATGCGCGAGCAGCTTCCGCTGATCGAGACGCTGCTGGAAATGGTCGAGCGGTTCGGCCAGCAACTGGCCGAGGAAAAGCGCCTGGCCGGCCGGCTGGAGTTCGACGATCTTCAGCGGTTGGCGGCGGAGGCGCTCAAACGTCCGCGGATGGGCGCGGGCAGCGGGACGGTGGCCGAGCGCTATCAGCGGCGGTATCAGTACGTGATGGTGGACGAGTATCAAGACGTCAACGAGCTGCAGGATGCGATCGTCCGGTCGGTCTGCCGCACCAACGATGAGGGTTGCGGCACGAACCTGCTGGTGGTCGGCGACGTCAAGCAGAGCATCTACCGGTTCCGTCTGGCCGAACCGACGATTTTCCAGTCGCTCTGCCAGGCCGCGTCGGGCGACGGGGCAGCGGTCAGGCGGATCGACCTGCGCGAGAATTTCCGTTCGCGGCGGGAGACGATCGACGCGGTCAACGGCGTGTTCGAGCGCCTGCTGGTCGGCGGCGCGCTGGAGCTGGAGTACGACGAGCGGTCGCAACTGGTCTGCGCCGCCGCGTTTGCGGAAGGCGAGACGCCCCACTATCAGACCGAGCTGAAGATCATCGAGCGGCGGATCGAGCCCAACGGCGACGAGAACGGCGAGACGGGCGACGTGGCCGACATGGAGGCGACGGAGCGCGAGGCGTACCTGGTCGCCAAGCGGATTCGCGAACTGCTCGACTCGCAACTGCCGATCGCCGGGCCCGACGGCGCGCGCCCGATCGTCGAAGAGGATATCGTGATCCTGATGCGGACGATGCGGCACACCGCCGGCGTGTTTATTCGCATGCTCCGCCAGTTCGGGATCAGCGCGTACTGCCAGCAGGTCGAGGCCTTTCTGGAATATCCGGAAATCGCCGACATGGTCTCGCTGCTGGCGATGATCGACAATCCGTATCAGGACATCCCGCTGGTGACCCTGTTGCGAAGTCCGCTGGTGGGAATGGGGGCCGACGATCTGGCGCGGATTCGCCTGGCGTCGAAGGGCCCGTTCTATCGTGCGATGCGGGCCTACGAGCACAAAGCGGCGGCGGACGACGCGACGGGCGAGAAGGTCCGTCAGTTCGTCAAGCTGCTCGAGCGCCTGCGGCGCTGCGCAGCGGAGATGACGGTGCCGGAGCTGGTCCAGGCGGCGTATCACGAGACGGGTTATCGCGAGTTGGCCGAGGCGCAGTCGCCGGGCAAGCACGTGCGTGACAACCTCGAGCAGTTTCTGGAGCTTTCGCGGCACTTCGACGGCGATCGCCGCCACGACCTGAGCGATTTCCTCGACTACCTCTCGCTGATCCGCGAGTCGGGCGAGCCGATCTCGTCGATCACCTCCGGCGGCGGATCGGGCGTGCGGATCATGAGCATCCACGCCAGCAAGGGCCTGGAGTTTCCGGTGGTGGTGCTGTCGGGAGTCGGCCGCGAGATCAACCTGCAGGACATCCGCCGCGGCATTCTGGTGGATCGCGATCTGACCATCGGCCTGCGGCTGGTGGACCGTCGCGATGGGCAGCGGCTGGCCAGCCCAGCCGTCCGGGCGGTCGAGCGGTCCAAGTACGACAAGACGATCGCCGAGGAGCTTCGACTGCTGTACGTGGGCATGACGCGGGCGGAAGAGAAACTGATTATCACGGGCAACGCCCGCACCGCCGAATTGGCGCGGGTCGTCGAGGCGGCCGGCGCGGCCGGGCCGTCGGCGGCCCTGGTGAAGCGCTATCGCTCGCCGTTGGCGTGGATCGTTTTGGCGCTCACTCATAGCGGCGGCGGCGACGCGCTCACGCAGCTGCTGACCGGCGAGGAGTCGGCGCGGGAGCGGATCGGTCCGCTCGAGCTTCAGGTCGTGCCGGCGGTGGTACAGGCCGGCTGGGAAACCCCCAAGGCGCCCAGCGCCCGCCAGTACGACCGCGCCTCGCGAAACATCATGGAGGCGGCGTCGAACGGGCAGATACCGCAGCCGAAGACGCCCGACCGCCAGGCCCAGGACCTGTTGGCGCGGCTCGATTGGCACTATCCGCATCAAGCCTTGTGCAAAATGCCGACGAAGTTCGCGGTGACCGAGTTGACGCATCGCGCAGCGGCGGGCGCGATCGATGACGACCCGCAGGCCCGCGCCGATACGCGGTTGGCCGTGGACGTCGATCCGCTCGAAGCGCTCGACCTGACCGCTTCGCCCGCCGTGGTCAAGGGGCTGACCTGGCACCGGTTCATGGAGCATCTGGACCTCTCGGGGCCGATGGACCCGCAGGGCGTGATCGAACAGATCGAGACGATGATCCGGGCCGGCCTCATCAGCCAGGGCGAGGCGCAACTGATCAACGCTGAGCATGTGGCCAATTTCTTCCGCACCGTGCCGGGCCGGCTGATGCTCGAGCATCGCGGGTCGGTGCATCGCGAGTCGGCGTTCACCTATTCGCTGGCCGCCAGGAATATGCCCGAAGGCTTTTCACCCGACGACTATGACGAGAAGGTCCTGCTCAAGGGGGTGATCGACTGCATGGTCGAGACGCCGGAGGGCTTGGTCATCATCGACTACAAGACCGACCGGATCGGGGCCGGCCAGGTCGATCAGCGGCGCAGCGTTTACCAGCGCCAGGTGCAGCTCTACGCCAGGGCGATCGGCGAGATCACGGGTATGCGGGTGGCGGCGGTGTGGCTCTACTTCAGCGAGCCGGACGCCGCTGTGCAGGTGCTGTAAGCAGCGGCGACGAAAGGGGCAAGACGTGGCTGAGGAGTTCGTCAGCGAGGCGATCGAACCGATCGCGGGAACCGCAAACGCCGCGGCAATGACGCGGCGCGAGCCGGGATTTCCGGCGCGGTTCCGGTGGCGCGGACGCGAATACCGCCTGGCCCAGGTGCTCGAGACGTGGAAGCAGGACGGCCCCTGCCGGAACGGCAGCCGCGAAATGTACCTGCGCAAGCACTGGTACAAAATCCGCACCGAAGACAACCTGATAATGAGCGTCTACTTCGAGCGCCAGGCCCGCGGCGGAGGCCAGGGCAAGAAACGCTGGTGGCTTTTTACGGTCGATCGTGACGGTGCAGCGGGGACGAGTAATTCATGATCCGCAACTTCGAGCAACTGGCCGACGGGCCGTTCGATCTGCTGATCGTCGGCGGCGGGATCAACGGCGCGGGCGCAGCCCGCGACGCGGCGCTGCGCGGTCTGCGGACGGCGCTGGTGGACAAGGGCGATTTCGCCTGCGGCACCAGTTCCGCGTCGTCGAAGCTCGTGCACGGAGGGTTGCGCTATCTGGAACAGGCACAGATCGCCCTGGTGCGCGAGTCGCTGGCCGAGCGAGGCGTGCTGCTGTCGATCGCCCCGCACGCGGTCCGGCCGATGCAGTTTGACGTTCCGATTTTGCGCGGGCAGCGGCGCGGGCCGCTGGCGATGCGGGTGGGTCTGGCGATCTACGACATCCTGGCCGGTCGGCACCGGATCGGCCGGCGGGCGCTGCTCAGCGCGGATGAGCTGCTGGAGCACTACGGCGATCTTCACCGCGAACGGTTGCGGTGCGGCGTGTCGTACTGGGATGCGTGGATGGATGACGCGCGGCTGTGTCTGCTCAACGTCATCGACGCCGCGGCCAAGGGCGCAGCGGTCTGCAACTACGCGCGGGTGTCGCGGATCGTGAAGGAAGGCAACGGGCGATTCGCGGTTGATGTGGAGGATGTGCCGACGGGCCGAAGCGCGCGGTGCTTTGCCCGATCGGTGCTGAACACGACCGGGCCGTGGTCGGACCGGTTCCTTGGCGGAGCGGTCGGCAAGGATGTGCGGCGGCTGGCTTTGAGCAAGGGGGTGCACCTGGTCTTTTCGCGACCAGCGGCTGCGCGGGCGGCGCTGATGCTGGCCGGCGACGGACGCGTGTTCTTCATGATCCCGTGGTACGGCTATACGATGGTCGGGACGACGGATACGCCGTTCGACGGCGATCCGGACCAGGTGCAGCCGACGGAGCAGGACGTCGATTACCTGCTCGATTCGATCAGCGGATACTTCGGGCGACGTAGCGATTGGGAAACGCAACTGGTCGCCTCGTTCGCGGGCTTGCGGCCGCTGCTGGCCGGAACCGCGGGCAGCACGTACCGGGCCAGCCGCGAGCACCTGCTGGCCGAGGATGCGCCGGGTTTGTTCTCGCTGGTGGGCGGCAAGTACACGACGTACCGGCGGATGGCCGCGCAGGCGGTCGACGCGGTTGGACGGTTTCTGGATCATCGCGCGCCCTGCCGCACAGCCGAGCTGCCGCTGCCCGGCGGACATATTGAAGACTTCGAAAGCTGGTCGAAGGCGACGGATGCGGCGCTGGCGGCGAACGTCGGCGACGCGGCGATGCGCGAGTACCTGATGCGGACGCTGGGATCGGAGGCGATCGGATGGGTCGAGCGCTATCGCGACCGGCCGGACATGCTCGAACGAATCGATCCGCGCCATCCCGTCCCGCGGGCGATGATCGACCACGCGCGGCGTTGTGAGATGGCGGTCACCGACGAAGACATCCTCCGCCGGCGCACGCCGCTGGAACTGCTCGGCTACCGCGGCCCGCTGCCGGCGTAGGCGGAGGGTGCGTCGTTCCGACGCACCACTTCGTCTTCGACATCCACCGCCTCGCCGAAAAAGAATGAAGGCCGGAGTTCTTCGATGCTCTGCTATAATTCAAGTTCGCGGCAAACATAGGAGATATGCGTGTCCACTATCGCCATCGTCAACGGAACGATCCTGACCATTACCCGCGGGATCATCGAAAAGGGAACCGTCGTGGTCCGCGACGGCAAGATCGCCGCCGTCGGACCGGCGGACAAGGTCGCCGCGCCCAAGGGCGCGAGCGTCTACGACGCGACGGACAAAACGGTCATGCCCGGCATGATCGACGCCCACTGCCACGTCGGCGTCGCCGCCGAGGGCGTCGGCTATCAGCACGCGGACCTCAACGAGCGGACCGATCCGATTACCCCGCACCTGCGGGCGATCGACGCGATCCACCCGGAAGACCCGGCGTTCAAGGACCTTCGCGAAGCCGGCGTGACCACCATCAACACCGGACCGGGCAGCGCCAACCTGATCGGCGGACAGTTCGCCTGCGTCAAGACCAAACGCGCGACCACCGTCGA
>JAAYCJ010000200.1 GCA_012729815.1 Phycisphaerae bacterium
AGGCGGTTGATCGGGCCGATCGCTTGGCCCCGAGTTGTTCGTTCATGAAGCTGCTGTGGACCAATCCGAGCGAGCTGGCTGAGGCGATCTGGAACTTCGAGCCGTACAGCCGTCAGGCCGAACCGATCGAGGCCCTCCTGAAGGTCTTCAAAAGCCACCGGCCGCGGGTGCGGTCGAACCGCGACGATTACGACAGCTATGTGCTGACGTTGGAGATTCAGGCCCACGGCATCCGTCGCACCGCCGATGTCATCGCCGCCCTCTCAGCGTCGGCGCGGCGGGCCGAGACGATCCTGCAGCGGATCGCCGACTCCGATCGCAGGCTGCTCGATCGGGTCTACGACGATTGGGCGGCAGCGCGTCATCCGGACGATCCGCGCAAGACGGCTGAGGACGCCAAGCTGGAGATCGATCAGATGATCGCCCCGACGATGACCGAGGCGGCGAAGTTCTCGAAGCGTCTGCCCGCCCTCTGGCCGAAGCTCAAGGACGACCTCAAGACCCGCGCATAGGCAACGCGCTCAGCGGAACCAGCAATAGGCTCGTTGCGAATCAGTCAACCAGCACGATGCCGAAGAAGTGGTAGTAGTTGCCGGTCAGTTCCTGGTGGCTGGCCCAGCCGACGTGCCAGTCGGCGTAGAGGACGTTGGCCCCGTCCATGTGGCGGTTGCCCGGCTGGGCGGTCGGCCACCACGTGCCGTGGATCAGGCCGTCGAACGAACCGTCGCCGTTGGAGTCGCAGATGACGCCCGCCGACGAAGGATACACGATCTGCGATAGCCGCGTCTTGCGCACGGCGTCATGGTTGCCCAGAGACGCGTAGTTGTATCCGTAAGAGAGATTATGGAAGGCCCAGCCGGTGATCGTCGGGTCGGCTGAGGGACAGAGGAACTCTCCCGGTCCGCCGGCGGTTTGCGAGGCCGTCGGGCCCGGCAGGTCGTTGTTGGCCAGCATCGCCACCTCCGGCGAGTCTGACGCATAGCCGATGCCCGTCGCCACCGCGCCCGACCACATCGGGTCCCACCAGCCGTAGGGGAAATATCCCGGCCCCAACGTGTAGTAGCCGGCCGTCGGCGGCGGACCGTCCTCGATCATCCGCTCAAAACCCACGCCCAACTGCTTCTGGTTCGCCATGCACAACGCCCGCCGCGCCTGGTCCCGCGCCGCGCCCAGCGCCGGCAGCAGGAGCGAGACCAGCACGGCGATAATCGCCACCACCACGAGCAGCTCGATCAATGTGAATCCGGTTGGCCTATTGCGCATCATCGGTCACCTCGTTTTCACTGTCCGTGAGCAAGTAAATCGGATCGCCGTTTTCGGGCAATTCGATCGGTTCGTTCGGCCGAACGGTCATCGGCGACTCGTCGCCCAACACGTTGATCCTGGTCATTATCGTTTCCGACTCGACCGGCAGCGTCAGCTTGCGCTGTCTGGCCTCTTCGGTCGCCCACGCCGCGTAGATCGTTTGGCCGTTCTTTTCGAACGCATACAGCCTCACCCGCTCGGGATGGTCGTGGATTCGTTGCGTCGGCGTGCTGCCGGCCAACACGGCGGCCGCGGTGGCGAACGCGCCGACCACCGGCCGGAAGCGGTGCTCGCCCGGCTGGACGTCGCGAGCCGGACGAAAGATGACGTAGCTCGTGCTGCCGGTGAACGCGAAGATGCAGTCGGCCACGGTGCGGGTGATCAGGCGGTATGCGTTCATGACAATCAGATGCCGCGCCGTCCAGCGAGCGTGCTGGTCGGCGGTAACGTATTGCGTGTCCCAACCGAACTCGGTCCAGAACAGCGGCTGATCCGCTGCGCCGTGTTCGTCCATCTCGCGCCGAGCCCGCAAGATATCCGGAACCAGCGTCGGCTCCGGCGGGCGTTTGTGCTGATAGTTCTCGTCCTTGAACGCCTCGCAGTACGGATGGGCCGACATCGCGTCCTGGAATTCGAGCATGGAGTCCGGTTCGCTGAGCCATCTGACGAACCAGCCCGCGGGCGCGCCGGCGAACCTCGCTCCGATCAGTTTGGCCCGCGGATTGCCCTCGCGCAGGCCAAGGCACTGATGTCGCTGCACCGCTTTGGCCTTGGCGATCCGCGCGTCGCCGTCCTGGCCCCACGGATACTCCATGCCGCCGCCGTTCGGCTCGTTCCAGCTTTCGAACCACGTCACCTGCCCTTGCGTCGCCGCGGCCACCGCGCGGTTGTACGCCGCCCAATGAGCATAGAACGCATCGTCCGGCGGCGCGGTCGCGCCCTTGCCGCCGTTGGCCCAGCCGGGCGCGGTGTCGATGCCGACGATCGGCTCGATGCCGAACTCGCGATATCGTCCGAACGTCTCGGCCGTCGGCACGATGATCGGCGCGTCCGGCGACGCCTGATGCCACGCCCACTGCCACGCCGTCGCGTCCCACTTAACGCCCATTCGCTTGGCCAGATCAAAGTCGCCGCCCATGCCGTGGCTGCCGAAGATGCTCTGCTGCGGCGTGACGTTGGGGTCTTGCCCGCGAAGGATCACCAGTTCCTGCCGGTCGAGCGGCTGATCCGACTTTTCATCGCGGACGGTCAGGCCGTGGAAGCCGGCGTCCGCGTCGCTGACGTCGATCGCGGCCCAGCCGTCGGTGATCGGCGATTCGCCATCGCGCACCGCGCCGTCGCAGCGGGTCAGTTGCCATCGGCACACCCGCGGCTGCGGATCGCCGGTCGCACTGACGCGAAACACGATCGGCTCGCCCTTCGACCACAGCGGCTCGTCGCGGTCGAACCGGATGGTCAGCCCGTAGTTGTTCTCCAGCTCCGCCTCGACGCCCACTTCCAGCACGTCCACCGCCATATAGCCGTGCGTGCCGCGCGTCATGTCCGGCCGCGTGACCGCGACGAAGAGCCGTTCGACGCCCGCTTGGATCGGCAGATCGAGCACCTGCGGTTCGTCCACCACCGCCTTGTCCGCCGCCGCCCGCGCGAAGTCCTCGGCGTTGTATCCGTCGAACCCCTGCCAGTAGCCGCCGCCGCCCGAAAGCGTCAACTCCGAGCCGGCCGCCAGAAACGCATCGGGAACCCGGTCGCCGGATCGCAGCCGCACCTTGGCCCAGACCTTTCCGCCGGCAAAGCGATTGCCCGCCGGCGGCTCGAACTTCCAGATCGCTGAGGCGTGCTCGAAGCACCGGCCTTCGCCCAGTTCGAGGCGGCCGCGATCGGCGCGGGCGCAGGTGCGGGTGTTGTCCGCCCACTGGCCGACGATCGCGTAGACGTCACGCGGCCATTCGTCGCCGAAGTTCGTTTGCCAGCGCGGCTGGTCCAATTCGATCA
>JAAYCJ010000201.1 GCA_012729815.1 Phycisphaerae bacterium
ATCCAGACCGGCTTCAGCTCATCCGTGGGTGCTCGCCGAGGCCTCCTGCGATTCAACACCGAACTGCCCAGCAGTGCGGTCGTCAACGCCGCCGGAAGCGCCAGCCTGTCGATGTACCTCTACAGCCGCTACAGCGGATCCAACACCGCCGCCATCGCTCTCAGCAAGCCCAGCTTCACCAACCTCTGGACCGAGAGCAGCGCCACCTGGAACACCGCCAGCGCCTACAGCGGAGACTTCGCCAGCACCGATGTGACCGACTACGGAACCTACTCCTGGAGCTGGAACGGAAACACCGCCGGCATCCCCGGCATGAAGGGCATCGTGGTCCGAAACGCCTCCAGCGAAACCGAGGCCACCTACGCCAAGATCTTCGAGAACCGAGAGAACACCGGCGCCAGTGGCGTTTACCCCGTCATCACCATCTACTATAACTACACCCTGCCCACGGGCAGCCCGAATACCATCCTGAGCTGGGCCTACCTCGGACACTACGCCCAGGGCGCAACCGCCGAGCACCAGACACGCATCCATACCAACCAGATCGCGGGAGACTACGCCAACACCGCGGGTAACGCCGTCGCGGTACCCGTCAATGAAAGCACACTCGCCGCCGACGCCGCCAACGGTAGCGGATACGTCAGCTACGGATCGGCCGGGTACGGCTCCTACAAGTGGAAGAACGGCACCTCGACGGCCAACAACGTCGTTGACCTGCTCAGCGCCCCCTTCTACAACGCCGCGTCCAAGGACAACGGAACCACCTACGCATGCGTCTACATCCACTACAACGCGGCCACCAACAACAGCGTCTACATCGGCGCCGGTTCGGACGACTGCAGCAAGGTCTGGCTCAACGGCGAACAGGTCGGCTATTGGGACTCGCCCATGGGCCGCGGGGCTGTCGCCGACCAGGACTGGTACGGGCCGGTCACCCTCAACAACGGCTGGAACCGACTGGTCATGAAGGTGGAGAACGGCGGCGGCGGTTACGGACTCTGTGCACGCCTCGCCAACAGCAGCGGTAATTACATCGGTAACTGCACCTACTACGTGGCCGACGGAACCGCACCCGCCAACCCCACGAGCTGCACCGAGGCCGGCGGATCGGCCAGCGATGTCTGGCAGAGCGCGTATCCCGACCCCAGCTTCGCCTGGGCAGGGGCTACCGACAGCCAGGGGGCCGGCGAAGGCGTATCCGGAATCAAGGGCTACAAGTACTACTGGGGCACGTCGCCCACCGGTGTCGTGACCAACTGGACCACCGGCACCGCCTTCGACCCCGCAGCTCCCGGCGATGGTGCCTACTACCTGCGGATCAGTACCGTCGATAACGCCCTGAACGAATCGAGCACTCAGACCAAGTTCGTCTTCAAGTACGATGCCACCGCACCGGCCAACGTGAGCCTGGGCTTCGGCACCATCACCACCGACAGCATCGCGGTCCTCGGGACCGGCTCAGACCCGCACTCCGGCATCAACGCCACCAACGGCTTCAACTACAGTCGTGCCGGCGCGGCCGGCAGTGGCTGGACCGGCGGAACCTTTGAATGGACCGGTCTGACCGCCAATACCGAGTACACCGGCCTGACGGTCACCGCTCGCGACCAGGTCGCCCCAACACCCAACTCGGCCTCTTCGCCCGCGATGAGCAAGTACACCCTGCAGAACACGCCGGCAACGCCGATGTTCACCGACGTCACCGAAACGAGCTGCCGGGTTTACACCGCCAATCCCGTCAACCTGACCGCCGGCAACTCCGGCGTTATCTTCCACGACGGCGCCGCGGATCGGGCCAAGGTCACCGAGCTCTACGACGATATCACCGGCCTGACCGCCAACACCGAGTACGTCTTCAAAGCCAAGGCGGTCAATGGCGAGGGCATCGAGACCGCCTACTCCGGCACCGCCAGCCTGTGGACCCTGTCGGTTCCGCCCAGTGAGGGCAGCGTGACCGCGGATGTCACCAATCCCTGCTCCGGCGAGACCGTCAACTGGACCGCGGTCGGCGGCTTCGGAGCCGGCAAGGTCCAGTACTACGCCTATGCCTGGAACCAGAACCCGACGTACACCTTCACCGGCAGCGAGCCCCTCTGGAGCGCTGACACCTTGGCCACCCCGGTCGAGGCCCCGGGCACCTGGTACCTGCACGTCGTCGGCATGAACGCCGCCGATCAACCTAACGGCGGCTACACCTACGCGGTCGAGGCCCAGGGCTGCGTCTCACCGTCGATCATGGCCGCCGTCTCGCGGATGACCCACGGAACCGCCGGCCAGTTCGAGAACGACCTCTGGTCTGCCGAGGCCATCGAGCATCGAGCCGGTGGCCCGACCACGCTGGTAGTCACCTTCGACTATCCCATCCAGGGCAACGAAGGGCTGGACGTCAGCGACGTCACCTTGTCCAGCGGCTCGGTCACCGACCTGGCCATCGACGACGATGAGTTGACCATCACCATGAACGGGGCAGCCAACGGCCAGAACCTCATCGTCGCCTTCCCCGGC
>JAAYCJ010000202.1 GCA_012729815.1 Phycisphaerae bacterium
GCTTGACTGGATGGTAGAGAGCGAGAATATCCGGTTCCTTCACGATCCGTCGGCGGTCCTGTCGTGATGCGGCGCATTTCCTGCGCACGACCACCGGCCGTATCAAGTGCTTCGGCAGTCAAACTAGATTTCCCTTGCAAGGAGAGTCTTCATGAAGCTGTCCGCCGTGCTGCTTGGATTTGTTCTCTCTGTTATTATTCTTTTCTGCGGCCTCGCCGTCGGCCAGACGTCGCAGCCGACCTACACGTTTGATCCGGTCGCGACGTGCATGTCGGGCGACGCGCCGGTGGTGGAGATTCCCGGCCAGGAAGGCGTCAAGGGCGTTCAACTGCCCGCTGAGATGGGGCAATTCGGCAATTACGACTTCGACTTGAAGAGAACGTTTCCCGTCGGCCGCTACCAATTGCATTGCACGCTCTGGTCGCTCGAAGACCGCCCGGCGCGGGTCGCGATCTATGCGGGAACGGCCGACGGTTCACACCTCCAGATCACCTGGCCGCGGGATTGCCCGGCCGGAAGCTCAATCGACGTCTCAGCCTACTTCTATGCGACCAGCGAATTCTGCCGCCTGGTCGTCAAGAAGATGGAGGACGTGTCGGCTCCGTCGCAAGTGGTGACGAAGCTGGTCCTCACCGACACCGGCCAGCGCGAGTATCCGCGACTCGAAGGATACTGGATGGTCATGCAATACCCGGCGCCGTGGGGGCTGCGAAGTCCGGTCATCGAGGCGAAGCTGGACGAGGCCAGGCAGATATACACGACGGACTTCGGGCAAGCGATCAAGGACCTGCCCGAAGTCGAGGCTTGGATGGACCGGCGCAGCGTCGCCGCCGATCTCTGTGCCCGCGCCGATGACCTCTTGCGGGCGGTACGCCTGACCAAAGCGTCCGGCCTGAACGAGACGACCGGCGCGGTCGGCGAAGGCGTCGAGAAGCTCAAGCTCGCCGTAGCCCAGAACCGACAGACCGACATGGAGCAATTGAGCGACGATCTGGCGAAGATGCTGGACGGTCTTGAAGCCGCTGTAAACGAAGCCGTCGGCGGGATCGTTCGGCCGGAACTGGGAACCGATATCTTCACCTGGGTCAAGGACTGGCGGCTGGTCGGGTCCGGCGGAGCCAAGGAGTACAGCGAGCCGACGCCTTGGCGGATGGCCTACGACGACCAGGCCGTCATCCGGCTGATGGCCGTCGGTGGAAAGGTCGATCTCGAAAGCTCCTGGACCACCAGCATCTACCGCGGCGAAACCATGGACGTGATCTACTCGGTCCTCACGCCGATGACCGTCATAAAGATGAAGACCAACCGGCTGACCGTCTCAACGTCCGGCCTGGCGTTCGACGGCGATCCGGCGAGCGAACTCAAGACCAGACAACGGGCCGACCTGATCTCCGCTACCACGCGATACGTGTTCCTCTTCGACGCCCAAGCCGTCGTCCGATGGTCCAACGGCGAACTCGTTCTCGAATTCGAGAAACCCGCGACCGTTGGACTGGTTCGGTTCGGCAGGGACAAATCCGTCGACGGCGAGACTCTCGACTTCTATCGGGCGCTGCTTGCCAACCCGCCGGTCCAGTGCGTCCAGATTCAGCGCGGGCGGAACGTCGAACAGATCTTTGAGGGCCTCTCCGGACCGCCGAGCATCGCGCCGGTGCCGCACCTCGTGCGGCTGTCTCAACAGCCCCAGAGCAAGCTCAAGGTGAGATTCGACGCGCCGGTCCGCACCGCCGCCGGCGGATTCGCCTTCGTGCCCGACGCCGATCGCTTCAGCTACGAGCTGCCCGATCGGCGGTACGCCCACACCTGCGGCATCAACGTGCATGACGTTCTGATGGACGATAACCTCTACAAGGAACTCAAGTCGCTCGGCTGCAGGACGATCCGTCTCGCCTGTGGTGCCGACATGCCGTGGGAGGCCGACAATCCGGACAGGATGAAGGAGATGGTCCAGGGTCATCTGCGGCGGGCCCGCGAAGCCGGCGGCCTGACCGTCGGCATCGATATGCACGGCCTGTGGCAGCCCAACGACCTCTCGAACGAAAAGGGATTCAAGGATCCCGCCCTCCTGGCCGAGTTCATCAGACGATGGTCCATGATCATCTCGTGGTGCAAGCCGTTCGACGACGTGATCGGCTGGTACGACCTGATGAACGAGCCGCACATCTTCTACGAGCGCGAGTCGGTCGAGCCCTTCGTGCCGTTCATGCGAAAGGCCATCGCCGCGCTTCGGCCGCTGGCGGGCGAGACGCCGTTTCTCGTCGAGTGCGTTAACATGGCCAACTCCGTCGGCCTGGAGTTCTGGCGGGATCTGGGCGACGAGAACATCATCGTCGGCTACCACGACTATTGGCCGCACATGTTCACGCATCAGCGGTGCGTCGAGCCGGGCGACCCGTCGATGCCCGCGGTGTTCTATCCGAGCTTCATGCCCGCGATTGCGTGGGAGACTCCGAGCTGGCGCAGCGCGAGCCCCGACTGGCAGTACTGGGATCGCTGGAAATGCGATCAGCTCAGCCTGCCCGTGATGCGGCTAATGATCGGAAAGGATCTGACCTTCGACTGCGGCGAATACGGCGTGGTCGGATACGCCGGCCAGACCTCACCGCGATCCGGCGTCCTGTGGCTGGGTCACACCCTCGAGCGCTTCGCCCGACTCGGGATCAACCACAACGCCTGGGGCGTCTCGGGCGGGTTCACCTGGAACACCCCTGAAAGCAGGGCGGAACTGCTGCGGCTTTGGAAGCGGTACGCGGACCAATCGCCGCCGGCGGCGGAGACACCCTCGCCCTGAAGTCCGCGGCCGTCAGATGCTCGGCTCGATGTGTCCGCCGGCCTTTCGCCGCGGCAGGCTGTGGATGATCAGGTGGCCCCACTCCGAGCGGATGAACGCGTAGAGGGCGAAGAAGATCAACGCCAGGCTCCCGCCGGCCAGGTACGGATTGTACTGCCGCCGGACAAAGACGGTCCCGACGCCGACCGAGGGAACGCTGGTCGGCTGAAGGGGAAAACCGTATTCGGTGGCGAGCCGGTCGATGTTGACCATGTGGATGACGGGCAGCCCTTCGCTGCTGAAGCGGGCCATGACCGAGTCGATGGCGACGGCGCCGGGCGGCAGGCGGTAGTTCAAGCCGGAGTGAAAGAGGGTCTTGCCGACCTTGGTGCCGACCGAGACGGTGCCGCCGCCGATGCTGATGTAGCACTTGATGGGGAGTTCGCCGGCGGCTTCGCGGTAGAGATTCATTCGCTTTTCGATGCTGTCCTCGTAGTTCTTGGGCTTGAGCAGCGGCACGCCGGACTCCTGGATTCGCTCGCTGATCAGCCGGCGGCCCTCAAGCGGCATGCCGAGCCCCTTGTCCTCGATGCCGCCGATCGAGGCGGCGAGGGAGCGGAAGGGGAAAATGCCCCGCTCGTAGAGGACCTTTTCCATGTCGATCCAGAGGAATTCCGGATCGTTGGCCCCCCACTGCGACGCCGAGATGCTCGAAATGATGATGGGCCGGGCGCCCATGGCCTTGAGGGCGGCGTAGGCGCAGATGTTGAGGGCGGGGAACGAGCCGGACGGTCCCATCGCGACCACGTCGCCTTCCTCGACGCCCGCCCGATAGAGCAGGTGGACGAAGACGGCGGCGAAGTTGGGGTTGATGGAGGTCTGCTTGGCCTCCAGCTTGCCGGTGTTGCTGGTGACCGGGCTGATGAGCTGTCCGATCAGGCCGCTCTCAGCCGGGTCGGCTTCGAGGACCAGGTCCGGGTCGCGACGGAGCCGCTCCTCCTTGACCGTCTGGAACGCCTCGAGGGCCAGCAGCGACGCGGTCATCTTCGCCTGGTAGGCCGGCTGGCGGGCCTCGGCCTGGAAGAACTCGACGGTCAGCAGGGACACGAGGGAAATTACAGCCAGCAACAGCAGGACGCTTTCGGAGATGCCTTGGGGACGCCAGTAGACTTTCCTCATCGCTGCAGCTCCGCTCCGACGAAGATCACCAGGATCAGGCGGACCACCACCGAAGCGGTCACCAGGGCGCTGAAGGTCTGCAGGATGCCCTGGCGGTCGATCCAGATCGCGATCAGGCCGGGAATAATGAATCCGATGACGGTGAACTGGTCTTCGGGCGCCAGCGAGGTGTGGCCGGCCAGTATCTCCCGCAGGATCGCCCCGATCAGGTAGCCGACCAGGATCATCAACACGGTGCGGCGCTTGCCGTAGATGATGACCACCGACGCCAACGCGTGGACGATCGCGAAGGTGGCCAGCGCCGCCACCAGCGTGACTCCGACGTCCAGCGGACGGGTCAGGTACAGGGCGATGTAGCCGGGCACGACCATGCCGCCCGGAGCCAGCCCGAACACCTCGGAAAAGATCAGGCCGACGGCCAGCCCGATCCCGATCGAGAGAGGCAGCATATCGATCATATCGCCTCCTGCATCATGCTGCGATTTTGGAAGTATTGCACCATTTCCAGGCCCTGGCCGCCGATGTTCCCCATGCCCATCACGAGCATGGACTTGCCTCCGAGCCCGACGAGGGTCTCGAAGATCCGGTGGACTTCCTGGTTTTCGACGAAGGTGATTTTCATCAGGTCCAACCCGCCGGCGGCCGCCGCCCGGGCGAAGATGAAGGTGCCAGTGCCCATCAGAACGTAGTTGTCGGCCGGCCGCCACGACGGGCAGACCTCGCCGAGTTGCCACGAGCGGTCCGGCCGGTCCGCCCGGCAGTTGAACAGGGCGACCCGCCGGTCGACCTGCGGAAAATGCTCCAGGGCGATGTTCCAGATCCGCTCGGTGGACTCCGGGTCGTTGGCGGCGAAGCCGTTGATGAAGATGATCCGCCGGCCGAAGAACTCGACCTGGTAGACCTTCATCACACCGGGGTCCGGGGTGGCCGCCCACATGCCGCGAAGGGCGGTCTGGCGCTCGACGCCGAGTTCCTGGCAGACTCGCAGGGCCAACGCGATGTTCTCGCGGTGCTCGACGTAGGAAAACCCGGCGAGTTCCTCGTCGGTGACCGCTGCGAAGTCCTTTTCATTTACGCAAACCAGCCGCGAGCCCCGGTCTTCGGCGGTGTGCTCGAAGATCTCGCGGTGGCGCTGCTCAGCGGTGAAGAGGGTGCCGCCGAGGGGGGTCGAGCCGGCCAGAGCCAACGCCACGTCGCGCTCGGTCGGCCCCATCACGTCGAGGTGGTCGGCCCGGGCGTTGGTGATGACCCCGTGCGTGCTACGGACCAGCCGCGACTCGCTGATCCACTGGAGTCGCGGCAGCAGGGCCATGCACTCGATGACCAGCGCCTCGACCCCGGAGTCGGCCGCCCGATCGAGGATGCGGACCTGCTCGATCACGTTGGCCCGGGCGGGCCGGAAGATCGGATACTCGAAGCCGTCGGGCAGGATCATCCGCGGCAGCGTGCCGGTGGTCTTGGCGCAGGTGCGGATGCCGCCTTCCCGCAACCCGGCTGCGATCAGCCGGGCCACGCTGGATTTTCCGCGGGTCCCGTTGACGTGGATGCGAATGGGGATTCGGCGCAGGTTGCGCCGGTGAAGCAGTCCTTCGATCAATCCGATCGCGACCAGCAGGACGACCGTCCCAAGCACCAGCCACGTACCGGTCATGTTCGTTTTCCTCGACAAAGCCGCTGGGAAACCGGAGGAGGGGGCCGGTTTATTCCGGAGATCATAGTGTCGCAACCGGCCGCTGTCAAGCGGCTGCCGCCGGCCCGCCGAGGCCGGAGGGCGGAAACCGGCGATTTCCCCACGTGAAAACGACGTTCTTCCGGAGCGAAACGGCTAGAATTAGATTTGTTGAATCGAGGCGGGAAACCGGTACAATACCGCGGAAGTCGGCAGAAGCCAGATCAAGGAGAAGCGCAGATGGCCAAGGGTTCCAACAACACGGTTCGGATCGGATTCATCGGAACGGGCGGGATCGGTTCCTATCAGATCAGCCACCTCAAGAAGATGGAAAACGTCGAGGTGGCGGCGGCGGCGGACCCCAGCCAGGCCGCCCTCGACCGCGTCCAGCGGGAGTACCAGGTGGGCAAGGTCTCGACGGACTGGCGCGAGGTGGTCAAGATGGATGACCTGGACGCCATCAGCGTCTGCACGCCCAACAAGCTCCACTACGAGCCGACCGTCGCCGCCCTCAAGGCGGGCAAGCACGTGCTGTGCGAAAAGCCTTTGGCCATGAACGCCAAGGAAGGCCGGGAAATGATCGCCGCGGCCAAGAAGCACAAGAAGATGCTGCAGATCGCGTTCCAGTGGCGGTTCACCTCGACCGCTCAGATGCTGCGCCGGGCCAACCTCTCCGGCAAGTTCGGCAAGGTGCTCTACGTCCGGTGCCAGGCCCTCCGGCGCCGCGGTATTCCGAACTGGGGCGTGTTTGGTCAGAAGGAACTCCAGGGCGGCGGACCGATGATCGACATCGGCGTCCACATTCTGGAGATGGCCCACTACATCATCGGCTCGCCCAAGCCGATCTCCGCGAGCGGGGCGTGCTTCACCTATCTGGGCAACAAGAAATCCGACACGATGTGCCAGTGGCCCGGCTGGGACTACAAGACCTACAACGTCGAGGATCTGGCGGTGGGGCTGGTCCGGTTCGAGGACGGCAGCGCCCTGGTGATTGAGTCGAGCTTCGCCGCCCACATCGAGAAGGACGAGTTCAACGTCCAGATCATGGGGACCGAGGGCGGCGGGACCTACAGCCCGCCGATGCTGTTCAGCGACGAGGCCGGGTACATGATGAACATGCAGCCGGCGTACGTGGGCGAGACCGACGGGTTTGCCTACAAGATGAAGCACTTTGTCGACTGCATCCGGGGCGTTTGCCCGTGCGAGGCGCCCGGCGAGGACGGCTTGATGGTTCAGACGATGCTGGACGGCATCTACGAGTCGGCCCAGAACCGCCGCGAAGTCGCGATCAAGTAAGTCGGCGTCGCTCGTCCCTCGACTTCCTACGGAGAAGGACGCGGAACGCGCGGAGCACTCGGAAAAGGTGGGATTCCCGAGAAGTGTCCGTCGGAGCGGCGGGTCTGCGCGTGCCGTTTAGCGCTCGGTCTTGCCGCGTTTGCGGCCGGGGCGGAGGGCCGACCGGGACGTCGTCGCCACCGTTCGGCTGTTGCTGACGAACTCATCGAGATCCTGGAACAGCCACACCGACCGCGGCACCTCGCGCCCCGACGAGTCGTGAACCGCCAGGCGGCAGTGGTCCACCAGGTAGCGTACGGCGAAGCGGTCGCACATCGCCTCCTTGCGGTGCGAGTTGCGCCGGGCCCGGTGGATCAGGTAGTGATAGAACTCGTGAAGGAAGACGAACAAAGCGAGCTGGTAGGCGTTGACGGCCTTGACGTGATAGGTCGGCTTCCACCACGAGAGGCCCACCGTCTTGGCCCGGGCGATGGAGGTGTCGATCCGGAAGGGATAGCGGTTGCGCCGGCCGAGGTTGATGTAGATCCGCGGCGGGTTGGAGGCGAAGGTGCCGGAGTAGACCGCGCCGCGGGAGTATCGCACCACGACCTTCAGGCGGCCGGACGCCCATCCGGCGGTCGCCCGAAGGAACATGCCTTCGAGTCGCGAAGACGACAGCTCCGTGCGGTTCACGATCTCCATCGTGCCCTCGGTATTCTCTTTCGTATCGCTCACGTCGCGCAGCGTTCTCCGTAACACCCGCCGAAGATTCGATCGACCGTCGCACGATCGGTCCGCGTTTCGCGGGCCCGCATCCGTCTTCGGCATCAGTAAGTGTATAACCGCGACCAAGCGGCTGCAACCGCGAAAAACCGGTCGGCTCGCCGTGCCGCGATTGCGGATCGGTTACGGTTGTCCGTCATGGACTTCAAGAACTGCGGTCGAGGGCTCTTTCTGCATCAGGGGCAACATGCTCCGCATGGCGTGCGTGCCGCTCGACCGAGTGCGGCCGGTCTTTGCTCCACGCGGGACCAAGGAGCCAGGCCAGAATGAACGTCAGGGCCGTCCCCATGACGATGAGCCACGTCCAGCCGATCGCCAGCCGATCCGTTTCCGAGAGGATGAGCAGCGTTCCCATCACCAGGGCGCTGAAGATCATGGCTGGAGGATTACCGCGGTTTCCACGCCCCTTCGTCAGAATCCCCAACAGGAACACTCCAAGCAGACTTCCTCCCGTCACGCCGAAGATCTTGAACGCGAACCACAAGACCCCCTCGAAGTGCCGACACGCATAGGCCAGCACCGCGAGCAACAGTCCGAAGCCCACCACTCCCAGCCGCGACACCCACATGTAGTGCCTCTCCGACCTGCCTCGTCCGGTCAGAGGCCGGTAGATATCGGTCACGAACGAGGCGGACAGCGAACTCAATGGCGAATCGACGCTCGCCAGGACCACCGCGGCCAGGATCAGACCCTTCAAGCCGACCGGCAGCGAATGGACGACAAAGTGGGAGAGGATCCTGTCGGAATTCTCCGGCAGCGGCAGTTCCGGCCGCTGCTGGTAGAACACGAACAGCAGCGTCCCTACGGCCAGATAGATGCACGTGACGGGAAGAGCGGCAGCGATCGTCGAGATCAGCGCCTTTTGACTCGATCGGCGAGTCTTGACCGTCAGCAGCCGCTGCATCATTTCCTGGTCCGTCCCAAAGACGCAGAGTCCGACGAAGAAACCGTTCAAGGCCA
Source organism: Phycisphaerae bacterium (assembly GCA_012729815.1). NCBI lineage: Bacteria > Pseudomonadati > Planctomycetota > Phycisphaerae > Phycisphaerae bacterium. Next base: position 8,637 of record JAAYCJ010000202.1, read on the forward strand.
TCGCCCAGAAGGTGCCCGACTCCCCCAGATCCAGCCGGAAATCGAACAGACTGAGCCGACCGGCCTCACCGGCGACCCGCCAGACCTCCCCCAGGCCGCCGCTGATCTCGTACAGGAGGTATCCTCCCACTGCGCATCCCGCAATGCAGAAGATGATCGCTTCGAACGCCCCCGTCCAGACGACGGCTTTGATCCCGCCGAAGGCGATGAACAGGATGCTCACCAGGCTGAACAACAGGAGCGTCTGGGCCAGTGTCCATCCCATGATGACCGAAACGCCCAGACACGCCGCGTAGAGCCTGACCGCGGACGCCAGCAGCCTCGTGATGAAGAAGAACGCCGAACCGGTGTACTGCGTCGCCGTCCCAAATCGATGTTTCAGGAACTCGTAAATCGTCGTGCAGTCATGCCGGTAGAACACGGGAATGAACAGGAAGGCGATCACGATCCGGGCCACCGCCGATCCGACGAACATCTGCAGGTAGTTCCAGTTTTCCCCGTAGCCCACCGCGGGAACCCCGATGACCGTCACCGCGCTGACCTCGGTGGCCACGAACGACAGGCACGCCACCACCGCCGGAACGCTGCGCCGGCCGAGAAAGAAGTCCTGCGTGTCCGCTTCCCTGCGGCCGCTGAAGTAGGCGATACAGAACAGCAGGACAATCGCCAGGGCCAGGACGCAGATATCGACCCATCCCAAGGCTCCGGCAATGTTCTGTGCGAATGCGCTTTCGTCCATGATTCCGTGGGCAGCCGTTGGCTGTCAAAGAGTATGAATCGGCAAAGGGCGGGCCGCCCCTTCAGCCGAATTGTCACAACCGCCGATCAGCCAACGCTTTCCGCAGCGACCCGTCGGATTCGTCGAGGATGCGCCGGGCCTCGTCCAGGCCGACGTTCCGGCCGTGCATCACCAGCGCCGCTTTGACCCGGCCTTCCGCCCGGTCGATCAGCGTGCGGGCCTCCGGACGCGACAGGCCGGTTAACGTCATGACAATCCGCTCCGATCGCTCGCGAAGCTTTTCGTTGGTGGCCCGCAGATCGACCATCAGGTTGCCGTAGACCTTGCCCAGCTTGATCATCGCGGTGGTGGTCAACGTGTTCAAAACGAGTTTGGTCGCCGTGCCGGCCTTCATGCGGGTCGAGCCGGTGACGATCTCCGGCCCGACTTTCGGGCTGATCACCACGTCGACCTTGACCTGCTTGCGAATCTCCGGCGCGCAGGTGACAAACACCGTGGCGGCCCCGAGTTGGCGGGCCCGGTCCATCGCCCCGCGCACGTACGGCGTCAGTCCGCAGGCGGCGATGCCCACCAGCGTATCAGCAGCCCTGATCTTTTTCTTGTCCACCGCGGCAGCTCCGTCTTCGGGCCGGTCCTCAGCCCCTTCAGCCGCACGGACCAGGGCCCTTCGCCCGCCCGCGATGATCCCTTGCACCATCTTCGGATCGGTTCCGAACGTTGGCGGGCATTCGGACGCGTCCAGCACGCCCAGCCGTCCGCTGGTGCCGGCCCCAACGTAGAACAACCGGCCGCCACGTTTGAAGCGTTCGACGATCAGATCGACCGCCGCGGCGATCTGTCGTCGCTGTTTGGCCACGGCCGTTGCCACCTTGGCGTCCTCCGCGTTGATCAGGTCCACGATCTCCAGCGTCGAACGCCGGTCGATATCCCGGCTGCGAGGGTTGCGCCGTTCGGTCGTCAGTTTCGATCGATCCTGCATGGATGCTCGCTTTTATGAGGAATGCCGCCGGACAAACAGGCTGCCAAGCGTATCGCTACGGCAGCGCCAACGAATCCTTCTTTCTATACGCCAATCCCTGAAACACCGCCACCAGATCGCCCTTCTCGTCGCGCACCTCAGCGGTGTAGGTTCCCAGCCGCGGGTTACACGACAGCTCACGGGCCTCCGCGGTCAACACGCCGGCGTTGACCGCCTTGACGAACGAGATGCTCACGTTGATGGCGACCGCGACCGTGCCGTGCGAGTTGCAGGCCGCGGCGAACGCCAGGTCGGCCAGCGTGAAGATCGCTCCGCCCTGAATGGTGCCCACCGCGTTGAGGTGATTCTCGCCGACCGTCATCCGCGCCGTCGCCTTGCCCGGCGAGACCTCGACCAGTTCCATGCCATTGCTCGCCGCGAAATGGTCCTTCTTGAAGTACTCCTTGACCTTCTCCATGTCCATGCGGTTCCTCCTGGTTCGATGACGCATCAGCCGGGCACGATCTTGCCCAGCACCGTCGAATGCCTGGCGCCGGTGGCCGACGGCACGTTGTTGGGCCGGCTGCGGATTGCCTCGCGGGCGAGGATCGCGAACGAGACCGCCTCCTTCGCGTCGATGTCGATGCCAAAATCGCCGGTGGTCACCACCCGCGCCGGCGCCAGTTCGTCGCCCACCATGCCGACCAGCGTCCCGTTGCGGGCGCCGCCGCCGCAGAGGATCACCTGGTCGGGCTGACGCGGCAGGAACCGCCGGTAGGCCTCGGCAATGCTGCGGGCGGTCAGGGCGGTGACCGTCGCCAGCAGATCGTGCCGGTCCAAGCCCGAGTGCCGCCGCCAAAGCTCATCAGCAAACTGGACGCCGAAGGCCTCGCGCCCGGTGGTCTTGGGCGGGCGGCGGCGAAAGTACGGATGGCCCATCAGCTCCGCCAACAGCGTCCGATCGACCCGCCCGCGGGCGGCGAGGCGTCCGCCCGCGTCGAAGCGGGTCCGGCCGTCGGTCAACAGATGAACAATTCGGTCGATAATCATGTTGCCCGGCCCGGTGTCGAAGGCGATCACGTCTTCCGGGGAACCACCAGCCGGCAGAAACGTCAGGTTGGCGATTCCGCCGATGTTCTGCACGCAGCGGGTGATCTTGCGGTCGGCGAACAGCGCGTAGTCGGCGTACGGCACCAGCGGCGCGCCCTGCCCGCCGGCCGCGATGTCGCGCGGACGGAAATCGGCGACTACGGTGGTGCCGGTGCGCTCGGCGATCACCGACGGCTCGCCGATCTGGAGCGTCGAGCGGACCCGGCGGCCGCGAAACGGCTGACCAGCCGGGTCGTGGTAAATCGTCTGGCCGTGCGAACCGACCAGATCGATCGACTCGATAGAAACGTCGCACTTGCGGCAGAGCTTCACCAGGGCCTCGGCAAAGATCTCGCCGATCACGAAGTTCAGCCGGCAGATGGCATCGACCCGCGAGGTCTCCGGATCAAACAACCGAAATATTTCCGCGCGGACCGCTTTGGGATAGGCAAACGTATCGAAGGCCAGGACCGTCACGCCCTTGGCGTCGATATCGACGACGGCGGCGTCCACCCCGTCCACCGAGGTGCCCGACATCAACCCAGCCACCCGCAGGCGGGATTTGCGATTCAATTGGACAATACTTGGCATCACGACGCCGTCTCCATTTGACGGCTGTCATCATACCGTCCGCCGCAACGCTTCTCAACGCCTCCGCCTGCGGAGCCGCCGCCTTCGGCATGATCCTCTTTGGTCTCACTGACCGCGCCGTCCGGTCCGGCATGTCAGGACGATGGACTCTACCGGCTGCTCGTTTGCTCTTGTGGGGCGGCAGCGTCGTGGACCTTCTTTCTTGCCCGTTCGATTCGTCGGATGGCGGCCTCCAGATCACGCGCCCGTCCGGCTGTGAACCACCGGCGGAACGTATTGCGGCTGCCCGCGGACCACGCGGACGCGATCGGCCGCATTATCTCGAAATGCACGCTGTTCCGGTTGCCGTCTTGTTCGCGGACCAGCTTGCCGGCTGCATCCGAATCTCGCCCGTCGGCGAGCAGGCCGAAGAACATCTGATCGTCAGGATTGTACCCGGCCAGTGCGCCGGCGCCATCCACCGGCCCCTCGTAGATTGGGTTCCTGTTCGAATCGCTGACGGCAAACTCCTTCGGTTCGATGTCCGCGAACGGCGCGACCAGAGCGGTGGCGAACACAGGTCGCGTGACTCGTGCGGCAAAGCTCAGCCCGCTGAGGCTGGACCCTATGCCGCTGTAGTTGTTGGGCCGTCCGTTGCGATGGGGAGAGAAGTCGGTGTCCTGCTCGGGAATCAGCGTCAGCGTCTCGCAGCCGACGCCGTCGTCGTCGAGACGCAGCTCGTATTCGTACTTCATCCAACTGTCGAAACGGCCGTAGAGGGCGCAGTACGACCGGCCGCTGACCCGCACCCGCTGCCCGTCCCTCGCTCGCCGGTTGACCGCCTCATCGATGGAGTGAAAGCTGTACGTATAGCCGTCCCAGCCGTAGGAGAACACCCGGATGAACCCCGGATAGTGGTCGCGGATCACCAGTTCATGGTCGTCCACTTGCAGGCTGGCGATGGCGAGTTGTCCGACGCGGCGCTCGTCGAGCCAACGAACCTGATCCTCACTGAGTTTGCTGTTGTCCGTGGTGGAGGCTGGATCGTTGCCGTAGCCCAGCAGCGACAGTTCCATCCGCACCGGCGCCCTCCGGGCGGTCAGGGCGACCGACCAGGGTGGAGTTACGCCGGACGGCTTTGGACTGTCCTTTCTATCGTCCGGACCTATGGCTGTTTTTTTTATCCGTCACGTTCGGATCGACGGTGCTCTTGATCTCAACCAGGCCCGGACCCTCCTGTGGACCTTCCGGTTTTTCGGCGCGGATGAAGACCGATTTCCATATCCCGCCCTCAAGGTGCGAGTCATAAAGCCGCACGACCAGGTGGTTCGGCCCGTTCCACCTGATGCGCTCGGTGATGTCGAACTCGAAAGAGGCTTCCCACCAGATTTCGGGATAGTCCTTCTCCAGATGATCGCCGATCAACTCCCCGTTCAGGTACACCCACGCCTCATCGTCGGCGGCGCCGATGTGCAGGACGATCTTCTTGCCCTTCCACGCAGGCGGCAGTTCGAAATCGCGGGCGTACCACGCGTAGCCGTCGTAGTTGCTCATGCCCGGCAACCCGCTGGTCTCAAACCGGCTGGGTACGCCGATCTCTTGCCAGACGCTGCGGTCCGTCTCCGGGCCTTCCCACTTGCGATCCACCCCCTTGTTCTCCGGATCGGTGGCGAACCGCCACGTTCCATCTAGGCTCAAGACGGCCGCTGCTTCGCCCGTGTCGCCCGACGCAGCCAACTCGTCCAGCCGCTCCCAGCGGGCCTTCGTCTCCTCCATGTCC
>JAAYCJ010000203.1 GCA_012729815.1 Phycisphaerae bacterium
GCCATCGAGGTGGAATTCGAAGGCCCCCAGGGCACGGAGCGGCGGCTCGCGTTTGCCCGATTTCCGGATTTCGGGTCCATGCACGGACACGACCAGGCATTCGAGGGACTGAAGGTCAACCTCTCAGCCGACGTCGAACCGATCTCCGAAACGCCGATCACGGTGATCAGCGGGCCCGACGACCGGCTGGCCGTTCGCTTTCGCCTTGCCGAAAACGATGTGCGGACTCGCCAGATAGCCTTGAATCAAGTCGTCGAGACGCCCTGGCCGGCCCTGAGCCTGACCGTGCTGCAGCGGTTCACCCATGCCCGCGTGGACCGCACCGTGGTCCCGATCGAGCCTCCGCAATCGAATCGCACACCGGCAGTTAAGGTCGAAGTGCACAGCCCGCACGGTTCATCCCAAACGTGGGTCCGATTCGGACAACAGGCGACGGTCGAACTGGACCAGCAGGCTTACCGCTTGGCGTTCGGCCGCAAGGAACTGCCGTTGGGCGCAGCGGTGCGCCTCGAGAAGTTCCAGATCGGCTTCTATCCCGGACGGCAGCAGCCGCGATCGTTCGAGAGCCACCTGACCGTGATCGACCCCGTCACGGAACGGGCACAGAGCAAGCTGATCAGCATGAACCGCCCAGCGGCGGTCGGACCGTACACTCTGTACCAGTCCAGCTATAACACCGATGGCCAACAGACGGTCAGCTTCCTGAGCGTCTCATGGGACCCGGGCAAGCCGGTGGTCTTTACCGGCTATATCCTGGTCACAGTGGGCTTTGTCGCGGTGATCGCGACCCGCGCCGTAAACCGCAGGAAGCGAGTTGCCGCATGATCCGGATCGCCGCGATAGCCTGCCTGCTCGCCGCGGCGGCGGCAAGCCAAGCCGCCCAACCGCCGACCGACCTGGACTATGCGATCGTCCGGTCGATCCCGGTACAGGACCTGGGACGCTGGCCGCCCATGGACACGCTGGCCCGCCAGACCGTCGAAACGATCACCGGCCGCCGGAGCTTTCACGACCGTGATCCGATGACGTGGCTCCTGGCCTGGACGTTCGATCCGCAGCGATGGGCCGCCGAGCCGCTGATCCCCATCGCCAACGCCGAAGTCCGCCGCGAGTTGGAGCTTCCTGCTGAGCGCGAGGTGTTTTCATACGACGAATTGCTCGCCCACCAACCGCTAATGGCGATAATCGACTCGAGCCGGAACCTTCGCGGCCGCAAAGCGAGTCCCTTGGAGACGGTGGTCCGCCGAATCGGCGAGCGCCTGGCCGCCCTCCAGCAGGTCTTCACCGGTCAGACGATCCGGCTCATCCCGGACCCGGACGACCCGATCGCGCCGTGGCGGCCGATCGCGCCGGATCAGTCGCCCAAATCGGTCATCGAGGCATGGTCCAACCTCAAAACGGCTTTCCTGACCAATGACACCGAAGGCTTTGCCTCGGCGTCAACCGAACTCGATGAGGCCCTGGCCGCCCTGCCGGCGGCGCACCGGCCGAGCCCGCACCGGATCGCCACCGAACTGACCTACAACCGCGTTCAGCCGTTCCGCCTGGCCTGGATAATCATGGCGGCCGGAACGGCCATCTCAGCCCTCACGCTGGCGATCCGACGCCCGTGGGCGATCTGGCCCGCCGCGATCCCGCTGATCGCCGGGTTTGTCCTGATCACCGCCGGCCTGTGGCTGCGCGGCCAGATCGCCGGACGCTTGCCCGCGGCCAATATGTACGAGTCGTTGCTGTTCGTCGGCTGGGGGACCGGACTGCTGGCCATCGTCTCCATGATCGTCGTACGCCACCGGGCGGTCCCGTTGACCGCCTCAGCCGTCGGAGCCGCAGCCCTGATGCTCGCGGACCTGACGGGCATGGACGCCGGCATTCGGCCGATCGCACCCGTCCTGCTGGACACAATCTGGATGTCGATCCACGTGCCGGTGATCATGGTTTCCTACTCCGTGCTCGCCCTCGCCGTCCTGCTGGCCCACGTGCAGGTGGTGGCAATGGCGCTCGTCCCTTCACGGCGCGACTTCACCGCGAGGATGGACGATCTGCACTATTGGTACGTACTGGCCGGTTCGCTGCTGCTGTTCGTCGGGATCATCACCGGCAGCATGTGGGCGGCTTCCTCGTGGGGACGGTACTGGGGCTGGGACCCGAAGGAAGTCTGGTCGCTGATCGCCTTTCTCGGCTACGTGACCATTCTGCACATCCGCATCGAAGGCGCCCGCAGCCGACCGTGGCTCCCGATCGCACTGGGCGTCCTCGCCGCGGCGGTGATCGCCCTCACGCTCGCCCCCTTCGGCCGACTGACCGCGTGGATGATCCCAGCCGCCCTGGCGATGGCCGCCGCGGTGGGCCTCTTCATGCTGCCGCGAGGCCCGCTGAGCACCGCGATCAAAAGCATCGGCGCCTTCTGGCTGGTCATCATGACCTACGTCGGCGTCAACTACGTCTTGGGCACAGGCCTCCACAGCTACGGATTCGGCACCGGCGCGGTGGTCCGATGGCTCTTCCTGGCCGCCGCGATCGACGC
>JAAYCJ010000204.1 GCA_012729815.1 Phycisphaerae bacterium
ACGGGCTGATGGACACCCGACGAAATGGCCACTTCCAACTCCTACGATTAAAGGTTTTTTCCAGCAATGGGACATTATAAGTAACTCATAATCGCCTGCAAAGGCCGTATTGCCGCTGTATTCCCGGCGTATGATTAAAAGATTAATCATCGAGGCTATTCCATGTCTCTGAAACTATCACGGTGCTGGTCCGTCGGAATTCCAACTGTGCTTCAGCGCCGGCTTAACGGTTGGGGCCAAGCGGCCGTGGTTTCCTTGACGCGGTCATGGGCGACGGATAATATGGCCTGATGCTTTTACCGGAAGGCGAGCAGATGGCGCATTGTCAGCTAGAGCAGATCGAGCTGCTGGTTCTGGACGTCGATGGCGTGCTGACCGCGGGCGAGGTGATTCTGACCGACGCGGGCAACATGATCTATCAGTTCTGCACCCAGGACGGCTCGGGGATCAAATACTGGCATCGATGCGGCGGCAAGACGGCGATTATCACGGGTCGGGAATCGAAAGCGGTGCTGATCCGGGCCCAGCAACTCGGCATACAATATGTTTATCAGGCGGCTTTGAAGAAGATTGAGGCATACCGGCGTTGTCTGGCGGAGACCGGGGTGGACCCGGCGGCGGTGTGCTACGTCGGCGACGATCTGCCTGATCTGCCGCCGATGCGTTATTGCGGGTATCCGGTGGCGGTGGCCAACGCGGTCGAGCCGATCAAGGAGGCCGCTGCGTTTGTGACCGCGCGTTCGGGTGGCCAAGGGGCGGTCCGCGAGGTGATCGAGCGGATTCTGCAGGCCCAGGGCAAATGGTCGGGGATCCTCGAGGGATACCGCGACCAGAAGCTGTAACTCCAGAGACGGGAGTGCCTTATGTTCAGACGACTCAGCCTGGCGGCGATATCCCTGGCGATATTCGTCGGCCTGTACTTTCTCTATGTGACCCTGCTGGCCACCCCGCTGGAGGAACAGCAGGCCGCTGCGCCGGAGCCGGTGGACCTTGCGACGTTGGAGGCTTCGACCAAGCCAGCGGTGGCGGTGGGGCCCGGGCAGGACCTGGTCATGGGCGGTCAGGGGCAAAAATCGTGGATTTACCGCTGGACCGAGGGGAGGCTGCTCTATCAGTTCCGCGTCGACGCGTGGGAGTCTGTGGGGGACAATCGTTTTCAGCTGACCAATCCTGAGCTTCGCTACTTTTCCCGGAGCGGTGAGATCGTTCACGTCTCAGCCCCCGAGGGTCTGATCGAGGGCCGCCAGTCCAGCGACAATCAGCCGGAACCCCAGCGCGGCACCCTCAAGGGGAAGGTTCACGTCTTTATCGATCGGGGCACCGATCCGGAGCGCGGCGAGCCCGAGTTGCGGCCGGAGGACGTGGTGCACATCTGGCTCGACAGCGTCGATTTCGACCTGGAAAAGAGCATCATCATCAGCGACAGCCCTCTGCAGGTGGATTCGGACGAGGCTGAGTTGACCGGTCGCGGTCTGACCGTGCGGTGGAACGAGACGACGAACGAGCTCGAGGAGATCACCATCGCCGAGGGCGACAAGCTGATCTGGCGGATGGAGTCGGACATGCTCCAGATCGGCCTGCCCGGAAGCACGCCGAAGAAGAAGGGGCAGTCGGAAGCGGCTGCGGGCCTTTTGGGCAAACTCGCCGGGACGGCCGGCGTCGTCGCGCAGAAGGCGGGCCTGCCCGTCGGCGCGCCGCAGACCGCCCCGGCCGAGCCGCCTGAACCCCAACCCCAAGTCGAGGCTCAGTCGCCGGAGACCCTGCCCGCCCAGACCCAGCCGACCACCCAGCCGCGGGCGCGGGCGTTCGAGATCGCCTTCGGCAGCGACGTGAGCATCTTTAACTACGACGGGCCGAAGCTGGTCGGCAAGGCCACGTGCGACGAGTTGAATCTGGTGATCACCCGGATCAAGAAGTCGAAAACGGAGGAGGAGAAGGAAGAGTCCGAAAAGCCCCGGAAGCGCATCCCGCGCGACGGCAAGCGTCTGGAGATCTTCTGGAGCGGGCCGCTGGTGATGAAACCCGCGCCGCCTCCGGAGCCGGTCCGCAAGGGGATTCTCGTGCGGGCCATCGGACAGAGTCAGCCGGTGGACTTCGAGCAGACCGGCGAGGTGAAGCTGCGGTGCAAGAAGCTGGTCTACCAGGTCGCCTCGAAGCAGGGCGAGCTTTACGGGACGGCTGAGGAGCCGGTCAAGATTGAGGAAGGCGAAGGGCGCACCATCGTGGCCACCCGCATGTTCTACGACTACGAAGCGGGTCTGGCCCACGGCGAAGGGCCCGGTTACATGCAGCAGGTCAAGCCCGAGTCGCCGCGGCCCGGCCTGTCGGGCGTGGGCAACCTGACCTCGATGATGGCCAACGGCAAGAAGCGCATGGTCCTGTGGCAGGAAGGGTTCGTGTTGAACTTCGGCAAGTACCGCAAGTGGAGCGAGGGCGGCTGGAAGGATCAGCCGTATCTGGAGCGGGCCGAGTTTCGCGGGGCGGCCCGGATGAGCGAACCGTCACAGAACATGGCGGGCGAGTTGATCGTCATGGACTTTTTCAAGCCCGAGGTCCTTCCCGGGCAGGACGAGCCGAACCCGTCTCCGAGCACCGTGCATGTGGAGAAGAACGTCACGCTGCAGTCGGAGGATCAGCAGATTGACTGCGACGTACTGGACGTGACGTTCGTTCGCAGCGGCGACGAATCGGTTCCCTCGGTGGCTGAGGCCTCCGGCACGGTGAAGGTCCGGCAGGGCCAGCGGCTGGTCGAGGCCGATCAGATCGTCGCCCACATGGAGCAGGCCGCTATGGCGACGGCGACGCAGCCGGCCGCTGAGTCGCGGCCGGAGGGCCTGGCCCGCAGCGACGTCCGCATCAGCCGCTTCGAGGCGGAGGGCGACGTCCGGATGACCGATCCGGATGACGACCGCAAGGTCGAGTGCCGCAAGATCGACTGCCGCATCGGTCAGAACAACGTTCTGGAGTGGTGCTATCTGGAGGGCGAGCCGAAGGCGTGGGCCAGCGTGGTGTCGCGTGAGTACGCCATCGCGGGCCACACCGTCACGATGGACCTGACCACCGAGCAAGTGGACGTGCCGGGAGCGGGCGAACTCCAGTTCGTCTCGGAGCAGGACATCGAGGGCAGCCGGGTGCGGAAGGGCCAGGGCGTTCCGATTCTGATCAACTGGTCGGAGTCGATGCAGCTTCGCGGGACGGAGACGAACCAGGGCACGTTCCTGGGCGGCGTGACGGTACGCAGCCGCGACACGACGCTGAGCAACTGCGAGCGGCTGATCGTCGATTTCGAGCAGCGTCCCGAGGAGCCGAAGGCGGAGGAACCGGCGAGGCCCGAGCAGCCGGAACTCGAGAATCTCAAGCGGTTCTGGGTGTTCGCCCGCTCGCTCGGCGGCCGGCGTGAGGAGGCCCCGTCGGTCCAGCTTCCGGTGATGCGGAAGCAGCCCGTCTACATCCAGGCGTTTCCGAAGGAAGGCGAGCAGATCGAGGTGGTCAACGAGCGCCGTGAGGGCGAGACGGTGCTGAGTCGGGCCACTTTGTTCGGCCAGAGCGTGACGATCGATCTGGCGGCCCAGCGGCTCAACGTGCCGAGCCACGGCCGGCTGCTGATCGGCGACTTCGAGCGCGATTCATCCGGCGGCGGCCAGTCGGCCAGTCTCCGCGATCCCTTCGGCCAGGACCTGCGCAGCGGCGGGCCGTCGCAGACGGCGTTCGAGTGGCAGACCGGATTGACGTATCTGCTGGACAGCCGCGTCGCCATCTTCGACGGGGACGTTCGGATGGTCCACGTGGCCGACGAGAACCTGCTCAAATGGCTGAGCGCCGAACCGGCGCAGGGCGACGGGCAGGGCCAGCCCGTCAAGCCCGATCGTTGGGTCGATCTGACCTGCCAGATGCTCAAGGTCGAGTTCATTCGCGGCGCGTTCGGCGGTTCGGGCGGGGTGCAGGCCGGAGCGGCTGAGCTCAAGCAGATCGACGCGACGGGGACGGTCAAGCTCGAGGAGGGCCGTCGCACGGTCATGGCGCAGCAGCTTCGGTACGACGGCCCGAGCGACCTGATCGTCGTCTACGGGAGCAACATCGACCCCGCGTATATCATTGAGGAAAACCCGGAAACCGCCGAAGGAACCATGTGGAAGGGTCCGCGGGTCGTGTGGAACCGCCGCACCAACGAGATTCGCGCCCCGAAGTCGCAGGTCATCCGCATCGGCCAGTAGGTCCAAAGCCACAGACATGCACAAGCCCTTTCGAACCCGCCGTTACCTGGCTTCTTTTGACGCCGCCGCATTGCCGCAGGTGTTTACGGACTGCCTGATCATCGGCTCCGGCATCGCGGGTCTGCGCGCCGCGATCGAGGTGGGCAAGCACGGGCGCGTGACCCTGTTGACGAAGCGCGGCATCTTCGACTCGAACACCGCGCACGCTCAGGGTGGCGTGGCGGTGGTGTTGGAGGCGGACGAGAGCGACAACCTGGACCTCCACGTCGCCGACACGCTGAAGGTCGGCTGCGGCCTGAACGATCTTGACGCGGTGCGGCTGGTGGTCGGGCAGGGGCCGGACCGGGTGCGTGAGCTGATCGAGTGGGGGGCGCGGTTCGATTCGCACGGGGGCGAGCTGGATCTTGGCCGCGAGGCCGGGCACTCGGCTTCGCGGGTGATTCACGCCCACGGCGACGCCACGGGCCGGGAGATCGCGCGGGCGTTGCACCAGCGGCTTCAGGACCATCCCAACATTCAGATTCACGACAGTTACTTCGTGGTCGACCTGCTGACGGACGAAGGCCGGTGCCTCGGCGCGCTGGTCCACACCGAAGGGGCGGGGTTCCAGATCGTGCGGGCCAAGCAGACGATTCTGGCGACCGGCGGCTGCGGCCGCGTGTACCAGGAGACGACGAATCCGGAGGTGGCGACGGGGGACGGGATGGCCATGGCGTGGCGGGCCGGGGCGGTTTTGCAGGACATGGAGATGATGCAGTTCCACCCGACGACGCTCTACGTCGCCGGGGCGTCGCGGGCGCTGATCTCGGAGGCGGTGCGCGGCGAAGGCGGGTATCTGGTCGACCGCAACGGCGAGCGGTTCATGCCGGCGTATCACGAGGACGCCGAGTTGGCCCCTCGCGACGTGGTGAGCCGGGCCATCATCCACCACATGAAACAGACCGGGGCGCGGAACATGTTCCTCGACGTGCGGCACCTCGGCAAGCGCCGGTTCGCCACGCGGTTTCCGAACATCACCGAGTTGTGCGCCTCGTTCGGCATCGACGTCGGCAGCGACCTGATTCCGATCCGGCCCAGCGCCCACTACATGCTCGGGGGGGTGAAGGTGGACCTGGCGGCCCGGACCAGCATCGAGAATCTCTACGCGTGCGGTGAGGCGGCGTGCACGGGTCTGCACGGGGCGAATCGCCTCGCCTCGAACAGTCTTCTGGAGGGTCTGGTGTTCGGCTACATCGCCGGCTGCGCCATCGGCCGGGCGATTGCCGAACACGGCGAGCCGCTCCGGACGCTGACACTGACCGGCCAAGCCACCGAGCCGTCCAACGGCAAGCGGCTGGACCTCCAGGACGTCCGCAACAGCCTTCGGAGCATGATGTGGCGGCACGTGGGGATCGAGCGGAACGGCGAGGGTCTGGCCGAAGCCGCCGAGGCGATCGGGTTCTGGGGCAAGTACCTTCTCGAAAAGACGTTCGCCGACCCGTTCGGCTGGGAAGAGCAGAACCTGCTGACGGTGGCGTGGCTGATGGTCAACGCGGCGCGTCAGCGAACCGAGTCGCGCGGCGTGCATTTCCGGCAGGACTTCCCCGCGATCGACGATAAAAACTGGCTCACCCACATCCAGCAGAGTAGAATGCAGGATTTCGGACCCGGACCGATCGCGGGATAGGCGGTCGAACCGGACCGGCGCAGGCTGGATTTGACAGAAAGTGACGGGATATGCTGGCTGAACTGATTACGAAGAATCGCAACCAGACCAACTGGAAGTGGGCTGCGCTGCTGCTGGCGTCGGTGGTACTGCTGGCGGCGGTCTCCGCGTTCGGATCGGCCGGCGCGGAGGCGGAGGCGGAAGGGCACGGCCTGGCTGCGGTCAGTCCCAGCCTCGTCGAGATCAGCCGGATGGAGAACGGGTTGACGCTCAAGATCATGGTCATCATGCTGCAGGTCGCGGTGGTGCTGGCCGCGGCCAAGCTGCTCGGAGCGCTGGCGGAGAAGATCGCGGTTCCCGGGGTTTTGGGCGAACTGGCGGCCGGCATGGTCGTCGGACCGTTCGCGCTGGGCGCGTTGCTGCCGGTCTACGTTCACGGGCACTGGCTGCCGCTTTTTCCCGCTCCGCAGGTTGTCGAGGGCGTTTCGCAATGGCCCATTTCGGATGAGTTGTGGCTCGTGGCCCAGCTTGCGAGCGTGGTGCTGCTGTTCCTGGCGGGGCTCCACACGAACCTCAAGCAGTTCCTCCGCTACGTGGGTCCGGCGACGCTCAGCGCGATCGGGGGCGTGGTGTTGCCGTTCGTCTTCGGGGCCTGGGCCACGGCGTGGTTCATGGGCATTTCCTGGCACGACCCGAAGGCCCTCTTCATGGGGGCGATCATGGTGGCCACCAGCGTGGGCATCACGGCCCGCGTGCTGTCGGACATCAAGAAGCTGGACACCGCTGAGGGCGTCACGATCCTCGGCGGCGCGGTGGTTGACGACGTGCTGGGGATTCTGGTTCTGGCCGTGGTGGCCGCGATCGCCCGGACCGGCGAGGTTCACGTCGGTCAGATCGTGCTGATCGCGGTGAAGGCGGTCGGGTTCTGGCTTGGACTGACGGCGGTCGGGTTCGTTCTGGCGGAGAAGATCGAGGCGCTGTTCGAGCGGGTCCGGTACGCTGGGGCGCGGCTGGGACTGGCGCTGGCGTTGGCGCTGGTTTGCGCCGGGGTGGCGGAGATCTTCGGTCTGGCGTTCATCATCGGGGCCTATTCGATCGGGTTGGCGCTGTCGAAGACCCGGATGGCCCACCAGTTGATGGAAGACCTGACGCCGATCAACGACTTTATCGTGCCGATTTTCTTCGCGGCGATGGGCATGCTGGTGAACTTCGGGGCGATGGGCGAGGCGATCGGTCTGGGCCTGGTGATCTGCATCCTGGCGGTGATCGGCAAGATCGTCGGCTGCGGCGTGCCGGCGCTGGCGGCGGGGTTCAACCGGATCGGGGCGTTCCGGATCGGGATCGGCATGCTGCCTCGCGGCGAGGTGGCGCTGATCATGGCCGGCGTGGGACTGGCCGGCGGGTACATCGGCTCGTCGCTGTTCGGCGTCGCGATTCTGATGACCCTGGTCACCACGATCGTCGCGCCGCTCATACTGGTTCCGGCGTTCGCCCGCGGCGGCAGCGGCCTGCGAAAGAAGCCGGCACAGGCCGCTCCGGAAAAGCCGGAGAAGACCCTGAGCATCGACATGCCGAACGGGATCGGCCGCGCGGTCATCCGGGTTCTTTTGAACGTCGCGGCGGAGAAGGGCTACAAGCTGAAGCTCGACGAATCGGAGAAGGGCATCTACCTGCTCCAGAAGGACGGTCAGTTCGCCACCATCACCTTCCACGAGAACCGTCTGGTGATCCACAGCAAGGGCGACGTCGGCCAGGAGATGGAGCAGATTCTGGCCGCCACCGAGGACAACCTGATCGACGCGTGCGAGCGGCTCTATCCGGACGACCTCGCGCAGACCCCTCAGGTCTGAGCCGTCCCGGGCGCGACCGGTTGGCGGAGCCGGGTCGTTTGGCGTGACTTTCGCCCCATGGCGGAGTAGAATCCACGTTGGTTCCCATGGGCTATTGTCGTCATCGTCGATGGAGGTAACGCCATGACAACCGCGGATCAGGTCGCCTCGGCCAGAAAGCGGGCCGCCGACTTCCTCGCCAAGACGGGTTTCGTGCTGACCGCTGAGGAGAAGGCCAATATCGAGGTCGCCGACTTCGGCCTGGACGACCTGGAGCACTTCGGTCTGGAGATCGTGGTCTACGTCAACACCGAGCGCTGCTGCGCGAAGGAGCTGGTGATGTTCCCGGGCCAGATCTGTCCGGAGCATCGCCATCCGGCGTTCGACGGCAGTGCGGGCAAGGAGGAGACCTTCCGCTGCCGGTGGGGCGAGGTGTACCTCTACGTTCCCGGCTATGCCGCGCCGGACCCGAAGGCCGACGTGCCCGCGCAGCGCAAGGCGCACTTTACCGTCTGGAACGAGGTGGTGCTCCAGCCGGGCGAGCAGTACACGCTGTCGCCCAACACGCTTCACTGGTTCCAAGCCGGCCCGCAGGGCGCGATCGTTTCGGAGTTCTCGACGCAATCGCGCGACGATCTGGACGTCTTTACCGACCCGGACATTCAGCGGGTCTGATCCGGAGAGCACCGTGGCACGCCGAAAGAAGACCCGCCCCGTTTCGATTGGACCCGTGGTCATGGGCGGCGGCAACCCCGTCGTCGTCCAGGGCATGACCAACACGTTCACGCACGACGTCGATGCGACGGTCCGCCAGGTCAACGCGCTGGCTGAGGCTGGGGCGAAGATCGTTCGTGTGGCCGTCCCTGCGCGGAAGGACACCGCGGCGCTGCCGGAGATCCTTGGCCAGGTGGGCGTGCCGATCGTCGCGGACGTTCATTTTCACTATGAGCGGGCGCTCGAGTCGATCAAGGCGGGCGTGCACAAGTTGCGGATCAATCCGGGCAATCTCCGCGACAAAAAGGCGCTGGCTGAGGTGATCGCGGCGGCCAAGGGCGCCGGCGTCGCGATGCGGATCGGGATCAACGCCGGGTCGATCCGGCCGGTCGATGAGCTCGATGAGCGGATCAGTCCCAAGCAGCTTGTCGAGTTGATGCTGACCGAGCTGGCGGAGTACGTGGCGTTCTTCGAGTCCCAGCGGTTTGAGGCGCTGGTGCTTTCGGCCAAGAGTTCGGACGTGCTTCAGACCATCGAGCTTTACGAGGCGATGGCGCGTCGGTTCGACTATCCGCTGCACCTGGGCGTCACGCACGCCGGCACCGTGCTGACCGGTTCGATCCGGTCGGGCGTGGCGCTCGGCGTACTGCTTTACAAGGGGATCGGCGATACGATCCGCGTTTCGCTTTCGGGCGATCCGGTCCGTGAGATTCACGTGGCCAACGAGATTCTCGCCGATCTGGGGCTGGCCAAGCGTGAGCGGCCCGAGCTGATCGCCTGTCCGACCTGCGGCCGCTGCAACGTCGATCTGGTCAAGATCGCCGATCGCGTCGAGAAGCGACTGGCCGGGATCAAGAAGCCGATCCGCGTGGCGGTGATGGGCTGCATTGTCAACGGTCCGGGCGAAGCGGCGGACGCCGACGTGGCGCTGATCGCGGGCAGGGAGCACGGCTTTATCTACCGCAGCGGCCAGTGCGTCGCGAAGGTCCCGGCGGAGAATCTGGTCAGCGAACTGATCCGCCAGGTCAAGGAATTTTGAAGCAGGTGGTCGGGGCGTCAGGGGATCAGGAGGTCAGGAATTCGTAGCCACCTTGCGGACTCGTTTTGGCTGCTCAACGGTCACAGCAAGTGCTCTTCCATCCACGCCAGGGTCGCGGCGATCAGCGGTTTGGCCTTGCGGAAATCCTCGAACGAAATGATCTCGAAGGGTTCGGGATTCGTTTGGAACTGCTGATATGCGATCGTCTCGATGCCTTCGAGGCGGCACCGGGCCAGCCGATGGAGGCCGTCGAAGACGTGCCCTTCGGCTGAGAGGAGGATCGGGCATTGCAGGTCGGCCGCCTGGATTCGCCTCATGTGGCCGACGACGTTGGCGATGGTGGGCGAACACGCCTCGCCAAACCACGCGTCGACGTCCAGGTTGAAACGCGCCGTCGAGGTCTCCCGCACCGGCAGCCCTTCCGCCGCCGCCAGCAGACCCGGCACGTGCCATTTGTACACCAGTTCGCCGAACTTCCGGGCGATCGCCATGCGTTGCTCCAGAGTGTCATTGAGGGCGTGTCGTTACGCGTTCGTTTCAGGCTTCGTTGGGCTCAGTTGTTCCATGATTCCCGCCGCCCTCGCATGGGCGTCGGTCAGGAACTCGCGTGCGTCGAGCCGGGCCTGCGGATCAGGAACCACCTCCAGCATGACCGGCCCGCGGTAGGAGTCGGCTGGGAAGCAAGCGATCAGGGCCTGCCAGTCGACGATGCCGTCGCCCGGCAGGGTGTGGTCGTCGCGTTGGCCGTGATTGTCCGAGAGATGAACCGTCACCAGCCGATGGCCCCATCGCTTCAGGATGCTCAGCGGAGGGGTTCCCTTTAGGAAGTCGTGCGATGAGTCGTAGCACAGTCCAAGGCTCGGCAGGTCGCAGCGGGACAGCAGAAAATCCACGTAGTCGGGCCGGTTGGTGTTTTCGATGGCCAGCACGACGCCCTGCTCGCCGGCTTGATCGACGAGTCGGCGAAGGCGGTCCAGCCCGGCCTCCCCTGCCGGAGGCGGGTTCAGCCCCTGAGTCACGTGGGCGACGAGAATGGGGATGCCATGGCGCCGACAGAAATCGATCGCCGTGCTGTAGGAGCCGAAGACATCGTCGTTGTCGGCGTCCGTCCACAGGCTGTTGCAGCCGAGGTATTCCGCGTGAACGTTGTCGATCCTCAACCCGCACCGCTGGGCCAGTTCCGGCATCCGATCGGCCTGCGACGCGGCCACCATGGCCTCGACAGGACCCAGCCACAGACAGGTGCTGGCGAATCCCGCCGCCGCGATCATCTCCAGACGCTCCGAAAGGGGCAGATCGTAGCCGAACCACGCATAGATGCCCAATTCTCGCATTCAAAGCCTCCGTCGCATGTGTGCTTCCGGCCTTGGCTTCGGGAGATTTCGGTGGGCGGCGCCCACCCTATGACGCTCACTCCACTTCTTTTCTCAGCGGGATCGAATCGGATGCGCCGGGTCGGGTGACGCAGATGGCGGCGGCGCGGCAGCCGAGGGCGAGGGCTTTGGCTGGGTCGTTGCTTTGGGTCAGTTCGGCCAGGAAGTAGCCGATGAAGGTGTCGCCGGCGGCGGTGGTGTCGACCGCTTGGACCGCGGCGGCCGGCTGGTGAAGCTGGCGGTCGGCGTCGAAGTACATCGCGCCCTGGCGGCCCAGCGTCAGGACAGTCGCGGCGCGGGGGAACCGCGTGCGCATGGCGGCGCGGATGGCATCGGCTGACGATTCGCCGGTCAGTCCCTGGGCTTCGGTTTCGTTGAGGATGAACAGGTCCACCGCGTCCAGCGGATAGTCGCGGACGGCGGCGGTCATCGGGGCGGGATTGAGTACGACCTTCAGGCCGCGCCGTTTGCCGATCTGGATGGCGTTTGCCACGGCGCTGGTTTCGTTCTGGAGCAGCAGGTAATCGCCGGCTGAGCACGACACAGCCGCCCGGTCGATCGCCTCCTGGGTCACCTGGTGGTTCGCCCCGGCGAACAGCACGATCGCGTTTTCGCCGCTGGGCGCGACCTGGATGATCGCGTGTCCCGTCGGCCCGTCCGTCACTTCCACGAATTCGATATCGACCCCTTCACGCGAGAGCCGATCGACCAGCCACGCGCCGTCCTTGCCCACCATGCCCGCATGGCGGACCGCCGCGCCGGCGCGGCCGAGGGCGATCGACTGGTTGAACCCCTTGCCGCCCGCGAAGACCTGGTACCGGCTGCTCGCCAGCGTCTCGCCCGGGCGCACGAAGTGCTCGACCGCATAGACGTGATCCACGTTCATCGACCCGATGTTCAATATCCGCATCGCCTGTCTCCATCCGGCTTACGACCAAGCCATCGTTTCTTCCGGCTTGTTACGTCTCTTCGGCCTCCGCGTCCAGTCTTTTCCTCAACAGCGTGACGTCGGGCTCCGACCATCCCAGCGACCGGTAGAACGGCTCCGCGGTTCGCCACACATCCGAAAACAGGACGGGACAGCCGCGCCGCCTCAACTCGCCCTCGATGTGTCGAACAAGCTCCTTTCCGATCCCGCGACTCCTCGCCGTCTTGTGGACGATGAGTTCACTCAGGTATGCCCGAAAGCCGCAGTCGTGGGCACAGGCGAACCCGAGTATCTCCGACCCGTCGTCCCAGACGACCGCGAGTGTTCCGGCCGAGGCAAGAGCAATCCGCAGAGCGTCCGGCCGGCTGTCGCACTTCCAGAAACCCGGTTCGGACCGCATCAACCGCCCGATCGCAGGAATGTCCTTTTCCGTGGCGTGCCTGATCATCATTCCTCCACATCCGCCACACGCATTTCGGCACGGGCTGTGTCCGCTGCTTCTCCGCGTTTCCGCGGGGTTCCCTTCCTGGTCGCTATCGCAAACAACTCCCACGACCTTGCCAGCACGTCCCGCGAGAGTTCCGCAGCCAGGTGCGCCGCAACTGACTTCGCCACATCCTGGTCGAACAGCCCTTCCACGTGCACCGGGTGGATGGCTTTGACCGCCAGCGAATGCCGCTGGCAGAAGGACATCAGGCTCTCGGGCGAGAAGAAATGCCAGTCAAAGCCGTCTCCACCGCCGCGAACGACCTCCGTCCGCTCCGTTCGCTGTTGCGGACCCAGCAGATTGCGGACCGAGAAGCCAAGAACGCCGCCTGGACGAAGCACGCGCCTCAGTTCCGCGATCGCGGCTCTCGGGTCGCCGCAGTCTGAGATGACGGTTCCGCCCGCGATGACGCCGTCGAACGACCCATCCGCCAACGCCGGAACGCCCCGGATGTCGCCCTCGATGAACACCGCCCGGCTGGCCAGTTCACCCACGTCCCGCTGCGCCCGCTCCAGCATGGCCGGCGACACATCGACGAATGTCACGCGATGTCCCTCAGCCACCAACCGCCGACCATGAAACCCCGGCCCGCAGCCCGCATCGAGCAGATTCAGGTCCAGCCGCTTCGGCAGAGCCCGACGGAAGTGCTCCAGTTCCACCGCCACCCCAATCGCCCGGCCGTCCGCCCGCGACAGCGACTCCGCGTACTGGGCCGCGCGAGCGTCCCAAGCCGTCCGGATCGCCTCTGGACTGTTCATTCCGAATACCATCTTACTTCCCGCAAGGAGTGAACCCTCCGCCGCTGCGGACTTCCGCAGACTACAGATATCAACCTTTCACCCAGCCATTAACCTCCACTTGACCAAGTCCCGGGCGCGGTCGAGTGACCGAGGAGACGGGCTTTCCCTCCTGTCATTCCCGCGCACGCGGGAATCCAGGTCTTTGGCCGGTGATGGACCTTCGAGATTCTGGATTCCCGCCTGCGCGGGAATGACACGTGACCGGGCGGTGATTCCAGTGACGGACGTGCCATGATAATCCGACCGCACCGCAAACGCCAACAGAAAAGGCGGTCCGAAGACCGCCCTGCTCAATACGCCTCGTTCGCCGCGAGGGTCACTCGATCGGCCGCATAATCCGGCCGGTGTAGGAATTGATGAAGATCTCGCGGAACTTGTCGGCCCCGTTCGGGTCCACGGCCAGAGTATTCGGGTCGCTCACCGTCTCGTCTCCGAAGATCTCTTCGCGGAAGACCTTCTCCTTCGACCGCACGGTAGCGTCAGCCGCGTAGATCGGCAACCGCTCCCAGTCATCGGATGTCCTGAATATCGCTACACGACTCACAGAGTCTCTTCTCTGAGGCTGACTGCCGGCGGTATCAACATACCCACCATAGCGGTCCGCGTCGTTGACTCTTGCCTCGTACTCGGCGTCGTCATACGTCGTAGCTACTACTGCAAAACGACATAGTTTGGCCGCGTCCACGTTGTTGACGTTGTTGGGGTCATCGAGAAATGTCCGCCACTCGCTGTAAGATGCGCCAGCAGCGTCAAACCTCGTCAAGTCCCAAGCCAACCCGACTGTGGTGCCGGTGAATGTCGGGTTCATTGGAACCCCACTGTTGTTGCACAGCCCAACCCAAACACTGGACCTAATGATATTCCCTTGCGGCCCGTAGCAGATGTAGAACGGTTCCTCAAAGTAGTTCATATCCACCGGTGCGGTGTTAGGGTCGGCATCCGTCAGGTCCGCCACCGCATAGCCTTTCGGCATCTTCAGTGGCTTCTGGTCGAGCACCGGGAAGAAAATAGCAGGAAGTGGTACGACCGCGCCTGCGCCTTTCACGCAAGCCCCCCCGTCACCCTCATATTCATACACCAGCACGATCTTTCCATTCGGCTGGAAGCGGGCGGCGGTGGTGACGTCGTTCATGATAGCATAGCTTCGGGCGGCCTGGAGGGCGGCGTTGACGGTGTTGTAGGCTTCGGCCTCGGCTGAGCCGGCCTGGAGGGCCCGGACGGCCGGGATGGCGGCGGCCATGAGCAGGACGATGACAACCACAACGACCATCAGTTCGGTCAGGGTGTAGGCCCGCTGAGCCCATCGGTCGCGCGTTAACCTGTCCTTGTTCGCCGTCATATCGAACGCCAATCTTCCTGGACCTTTGGAGCCCTCTTTCCTGTCCGATTATACGGCGGCGGTCCAGCCCCGCCGCTGGGGCGCCGCCATCGGGGGCCCTTAGCCGTGGTTAAAGTACCGCCCGATAAGGGGTTCCAACTGTCGGACCTCGGCTGGGGCGATCCTGGAGCGGTCGGTCCAGATCGCCAGTTCGAGGCTGTTGCGGCACGGGCAGTCGAGCCGCTCGGGCGCCATCTTCGCGACGGCCCTAAGTGATTCTTTTATTAGTTCAGTGGCCAGTTTCGACGCCCGCGCCATGTTTTCGATGATCTCCGCCAGCAGGTCGCGTTTGCTGCGGCCTTCCTCGTGGGGTTTCCAGCAGTCATAATCGGTCGGCAGCGTGACCATGGCGTAGCAGATTTCGGCTTCGCGGGCGAGCTTGGCCTCGGGCATGCAGGTCATGCCGATCACGTCGCCGCCCCAGCTGCGGTGCAGGTGGGACTCGGCCACCGTCGAGAACTGCGGGCCTTCCATGCACACGTAGGTGCCCTTCTTATGGACCTTGACGGCCATGGCCTTGCCGGTTTCGAGCAGCACGTTGCGCAGAATGGGGCAAAACGGCTGATCGAACTCGACGTGGGCGACGATTCCCTTGCCGAAGAAGCTGTTGTCGCGTTTGTACGTCTTGTCGATCACCTGGTCGGGGATCAGCAGTTCGCCCGGATGCACGTCCTCGCGGAGCGAGCCGACCGCTCCGGAGGCGATGATGTGGGTGACGCCGACCTGCTTGAGGGCGAAGATATTGGCCCGAAACGGCACGTGCGAGGGCCCGTAGACGTGTCCCTGTCCGTGTCGGGCGAGCACGGCGATGGGCACGCCTTCCCACTCGCCGCAGATGATCGGGCCGCTGGGCCGTCCGAACGGCGTGTCGGAGAAATACTCGCGTCCGCTAATCGCTTTGCACAGCTCGTCGCCGAGGCCGCTGCCGCCGATCAGTCCGATTCGGATCCTGGACATAACGTGAACCGCTCCTTGAACATTTGACGATAGTTAACGGGCCAGTTTATAATGGCGGCCGTCTCAATGCCAAGGGCAAATCGACGGCCAATCTTGCGACGGGAGGTGTCGGACCATGGCGGATGAGGAGCTCAAATCGTGCGAGGTCTGCGGGGCCACGGTCTATCCGGAACACATCAAGGCGGGCCGGGCGGCCTTCTGGGCGGGGCAACTGCTCTGCGCGGTCTGCCTCAACGAGAAGAAGTCCGAATCGTCGTCCACCGCCGCCCCCGCGGTCGCCGGCCAGGAAGAGCCCCTTTCCCTGGTCGACGAGGACGACATGGACAAGTCGAGCTCGCGGATCATCAAGGCGATGGGTGCGGGCGGCGTGGCTTCGCAGGGCGGCTTTGACGACAGCAAGCTGGCCCGGGCAGTCAACAAGAGCGGCACCGGGGCCACCCGCGTGCGGATCTTCCATACCAAGATGAACGACGGGGCGGTGAACTTCATGAGCCAGACCATCAACGAATGGGTCGACCAGAACCCCGAGGTCGAGATCAAGATCGTCGAGTCCACGGTGGGCGTCTGGGAAGGCAAGCACCCGGAACCCCACCTGATTCTGACGATCTGGTATTGATTCGGTCGCCGAATGCCTGGGGCTGGAAGGTACGTCCGATAAGAATGCCGTCTGTTTCCTTGTTTCCTCATTTTGGTGGGCGATGTCCACCCACGGCAACCTGGCCATCGTCAGGTTGTATAATGAGGCGAGTGTATTGGTGTACTGCACAGGGAGATGCTGATGGTTGTTTGGGTTCGAGTGCTGGTCGCGCTGGTTGTCCTGACCTCCGCCGCATCGGCGGCTGAGTACGTGACCGCCCGCGACGGCCATTTTTACCGCGGAGTGGACCGGATTCGGTTTTGGGGGGTGGGCATCGTCAACCCGGCGGGGTGGGACCATCGGGAGATCGAGTACATGACGCACCGGGCCGCGGTCTGCGGGTTTAACGCGCTGCGGCTTCACATGTACGACGCCAGCGTGTTCGCCAGCGCCGACCCGAACCGGCCCAGCTACCTGGTCAACGACTACGAAAAGGGCGATGGCTCGCCAATGGACCTGGTGGACCTGATGATCGCCCGGGCGGACCGCGAGGAGTTGTACCTGTACATGTCCTTCAGCCGGGCGTGGTGCCATCCGAAGGCCGCTGACTATGACGTGCTGCCGGCCGGCGATGAAGCCGACCGGAAGGCCTGGGTCGCAGCGGTCGCCACCGCTGGGCGCGGGGCCTGGACTACGCACATGTACATCGATGAGCGACTGGGCGAGGTGTTTCTGGAGGCGGCCAGGAATCAGCTTCGCCACGTAAACCCTTACACGGGCCTGTCCTACGCCGAGGACCCGCACATCGCGATCTGGGAGATGACCAACGAGAACGCGTTTGTGGACAGCCTGCTCAACGGTTCGTTCCGCGGGCTGGACGGGTATTTCCTGACGAAGCTGCTGGCCAGGTGGAACGGCTGGCTCGTCGAGCGCTATGGCACGACGGAGAATCTCCGCGAGGCCTGGAGCGGCCTGAACGACGGCGAATCGCTGGAGGACGGCACGATCGCCCTCGCCCCG
The DNA here is from genome assembly GCA_012729815.1 of Phycisphaerae bacterium. Classification (NCBI taxonomy): domain Bacteria; kingdom Pseudomonadati; phylum Planctomycetota; class Phycisphaerae; species Phycisphaerae bacterium. Next base: position 16,962 of record JAAYCJ010000204.1, read on the forward strand.
GTCCGCAGCGATCCGGTGGTCGCGGCCATCACCGCTGAGCAGAAGGGCGAGACCGCCACGCAGGCTGCGGGCGACGGGAGGCGTTACACCGACGCACGGGCCCGCGACGTGGTCCGCTTCGTGATCGACCTGTACGACTGCTACAATCAGCGGTTCATCCGCGAGGTGCGCACGCTGGCTCCTGAGGGCGTCGGCATCAACGTGGCTCCGATCGCCATCACCACCAGCAACGCGAACTGGTCGCTGCCGTGCCACTACGCCAACAGCCTCGGCACGTTTTCGACCGGCGGCAACTATGAGGTCCAGTTCACCACCAACGCGGGCGATCCGCGGTATCCGTGGCAGACCCGCTTGGAGTCGTTCCCCGCGTTCGCGGGCAACACCGAGGCTCAGCCGTTTGAGGGTAAGCCCGTGGTCGGCTACGAGTGCAACATGTACCGTCCCAACCCGTTTCTGGCGGAGATGCCGGCCCGGCTGGGGACGTACGCGGCGTGGAACGACTGGGACGGGGTTTTCTGGTTCGGCTGGCCGGGCGACCATCACCCAGCCGGCGACTACGCGAGTTTGACGGGTTGGCCGCTGCCCAACTGTAACGATTCGAGTCCGGAGGCCAACCATATCGGCTTGACCTTCCACAACGACGAGGTGTTCCTTTCGCAGATCAAGGCGCAAGGGGCGATGTTTCTGAACTTCGCTGTGCCGGCGGCGGAAAAGCCGCGGATTCACGTGTACGGGCGCGACATCCTGTACGATATGTTCGATCGGTCCTGGCTGGACGCGACATGGCTGCGCATGGACGCCCACAGCCTTGGCGCGAGGGTCCGCGTCGAGCCCGACGGGCCGTCTTCGCCGTGGGTGCATCAGCGATGGTCGGCCCGCTCGGCCCCGCGGGATGCGGTTCCGGGCCATCCGCTGCCCCTGCCGCCGACCACCAGCCCAATCCGCGCGGCGGACGGGCAGATCGTTTACCAGTGGTCCGGTCCAGGCAAAGGTGGGCAACTGGTGATCGACTCGCCGCGGTGCAAGTCGGTGGTGGGCTGGCCGGGCGAGCGGTGGGCGTTCGCCGACGGCTGGTCGGTCGAGGGGATACGGGTCGGTGCGGCGACCGACGCGATGCTGCCCAACAGCGCCGGCTTCGGCTGCGTCACGATCGCCGCCAACGATGGCCGGCCACTGACCGAATCGTCCGAGATCGTGGTTTCGATGGTCGCCAAGAGCCAGAACACGGGGTTTACGATCGACCCGTCGCGGGCCAAGCCGGGGATCATCAAGCAACTCGCCACCAGCGTGGTCGAGCCGGGCAAGCCGCCGGTCATCGTGGACCGGGTGGGCGGGACCATTCGCGGCCCGTGGCCGGCGGGGGCGAGGTACCACAAGTACTCGTTCGACCTGGCTGAGTACGAATCCGGCCCAGTAGGCACTGAACTCCGCATAAGCCCTGAGGAGCCAATGTTTTATTGCACAATCACCCGCGAGTAGGCGGTTTTTCGAGCGGGCCGGCCGAAAGCGGTGAATCCTCTGCATAAATTGACATAAACTGGCTTTTCCCGCCCTGATCGGTTAGACTTACAGAATTATTTCGCGCTGATCGTACAGCGAGCCGTTTTCGGCGTTCCGCAGGGTCTTGAGCGATCGGCGAAACGGCCTTTGGCGAGTTTGACCGTGACGACAAAGTCAGGGCAGGACATTCGAAGCCTTCTGAGCGGGCTGGCGGAACAGGTGGATCGGGCCATCGTCGCGTGCTGCGATTCGATGCTGGACGGCCCGCCGGTTCTGCTTCGCGCGATGCGCTACAGCCTCGAGGCTGGCGGCAAGCGGTTCCGCCCGGCTTTGGTGCTGCTGGCGAGCCGGGCGTGCGGCGGGCGCGACGAGCGGGCGATGCCGCCGGCGGTGGCGATGGAGATGGTCCACACCTTCTCGCTGATCCACGACGACCTTCCGGCGATGGACGACGACGACCTTCGCCGCGGCAAACCCACCAACCACAAGATGTTCGGCGAGGCGATGGCCATTCTGGCCGGCGATGCCCTGGTGATCTTCGCGTTCGAGCTGCTGGTCCGCAGCGTGAGCGACGGCGTGACGGCGGCCCGCATGGTGGGCGAACTGGCCCAGGCCTCCGGGGCGGCGGGCATGACCGGCGGTCAGGCCCTGGATATCGAGTTTGACAGCCAAGCGGGCGAGGTGGCGACGGCGGAGCGGATTCACCTGCTCAAGACGGCGGCTTTAATCCGCTGCTCCGCCCGGCTGGGCGGGTTGGCGGCGGGCGCCGATCCGGCGACGGTCGATGGGCTTGGCGACTACGGCCGCGATCTGGGCCTGGCGTTCCAGATCGCCGACGACCTGCTGGACCTGGACGGCTGCGAGCAGGACCTCGGCAAGCGGACGGGCAAGGACGAGGCGGCGGGCAAGCCCAACTACGCATTGCTGGTCGGCGCGGAGCAGGCCAGGCGCCGCGCCTCGGCGCTGGTCGACCAGGCGGTCGAGCGCCTCCGGCCGCTGGGCCCGGCGGCTGAGCCGCTGGCGCTTCTGGCCCGATTCGTCATCGACCGTTCACACTAGATTAACCGGAAAGACAGCATCATGAGTCTGATCGAAAGCATCAACAGCTCAGCCGACGTCAAGAAGCTGAGCACGGGCCAGCTTCGCGACCTGGCGGCTGAGCTTCGCGAGCTGATCGCCAATACCGTCTCGCGAACCGGCGGCCACGTGGCGAGCAATCTCGGCGTGGTCGAGCTGACGCTGGCCATCCACCACTGCTTCGATTTTCCGCCCGACCGGCTGATCTGGGACGTCGGCCACCAGTGCTACGTCGATAAGATCGTCACCGGCCGGCGCGACCGGTTCGCGACGCTTCGCCAGCGCGGCGGGATCAGCGGTTTTCCCGACGTTCGCGAGAGCGACCACGACCAGTTTTCCGTCGGCCACGCCGGCACGGCCATCGCCACGGCGGTGGGTCTGGCCCACGGCGACTACCTGGCCAACCGATCCAACCGGATTATCGCGGTGGTCGGCGACGGCAGCATCGTCAACGGCCTGTCGTTCGAAGGGCTCAACAACGCTGGGCTTCTGAAGCGCCAGCTTTTGATCGTGCTCAACGACAACTCGATGGCCATCGACGTCACGCAGGGCGGGTTGGCCAAGCACCTGAACCGCGTGCGGTTCACCCACGCCTACGAGGATCTGAAGCGCCGCGCCCACAACATTCTCGACCTGACCTCGGTCGGCCGGTCGCTCCGCGAGAGCCTTCAGCACCTCAAACAGGGCGTCAAGACCGCCCTTTCGCCGAGCCAGATTTTCGAGCAGATGGGCCTGACGTACCTGGGACCGATCGACGGGCACGACCTGCCCACGCTGATCCGGGCGCTGAAGGTCGTCGGCGACGCGCCGTACCCGATCATTCTCCACGTCCACACCGAGAAGGGCAGAGGCTGCCGTTTCGCCTCTTCCGACCCGTGCAAGTTCCACAGCCCCAGCGGGTACGAGATCAACGGCGACGAAGCGATCATCAAGGTGGGTGAGCGGGAGAGCTACACGTGCGTCTTCGGCCGCAAGATCGTCGAACTGGCGGAGAAGGATGAGAAGATCGTGGCGTTGACGGCGGCCATGCCGGACGGGACGGGGCTGGTCGAGTTCCGCAAGCAGTTTCCCGACCGCTACTTCGACGTGGGCATCTGCGAGAGCGCGGCGGTGGACCTGGCGGCTGGGCTGGCCAAATCCGGCCACAAGCCCGTCGTCGCCATCTACTCGACGTTTCTCCAGCGGGCCTTTGACCAGGTCTGGCAGGAGGTCGTCCTCCAGGGTCTGCCGGTGGTTTTCGCCCTCGACCGGGCGGGGCTGGTCGGGTCGGACGGGGCGGTCCATCACGGATTTGCCGACCTGGCGTTTCTGCAGGTTCTGCCCCAGATGATCTGCTGCGCCCCCGCCGACGGGTTGGAGCTTGAAGGGGCACTGGAGTTTGCGGTCCACTGCGGCAAGGCGGTGGCCATCCGGTATCCGCGTGACCTGGCGCCCGATCCGGTCGGACCGGCGGTTCCGTTCGAGCTGGGCAAGGCCCGCGTGCTTCGCGAAGGCGGCGACGCAACGATTCTGGCCTACGGCTCGCCGGCGGCGGCCGCCATGATCGCCGCCCAGGAACTGTCGCGCGACGGGTTGAACGTCGGCGTGGTTTCGGCCCGGTTCGCCAAACCGCTCGACCAGGGGTTGATCGCCGATCTGATCGGCCGGGACAGACCGCTGATCGTCCTGGAAGATCACAGCGAGGTGGGCGGGTTCGGGGCTTCGGTGCTCCAGGCGGCGGCCCAGCGCGGCCTGCCCGTCAGCCGGATCCGGCAGGTGGGTCTGCCGGCCAATCAGTTGATCCCTCACGGTTCGCGAAGCTGGCAGCTCGAGCTGGTCGGCTTGGACGCCGACGGGATCGCCCGCACGGTGCGCGAGGCCCTGGGTCTGGCCGGGCCTGAAGTGGCCCGGGAAGGCTCGCCTCGCCAAGCGGAGTCGCGAGCCCGGCAACTGAAGGTAGGAAGATGAGCGCTTGCCGCAAGAGGGTTCTCGTTCTGGCCGACTTCGCCCGCCCGGGCGTGCAGTCGGCCCTCGAACAGGTCAGGAACCGGCTGGGGCGGTGCACCGAACTGATCGACGTCGATCTGCCCGGCGATGCCTCCGAACCGGTGGTTATTCCCGAAGCCGAGCTGGCCATCGTGCTGGGCGGCGACGGCACCATCCTGCGGGTTGCCCGCACCTTCGGCGACAAGCAACTGCCCGTCATCGGCATCAATTTAGGCAAACTGGGTTATTTGGCTGAATTTAGTCTGAGCGACCTTGACGACGTCGCCGACTGCATTGTCAAGGATTGTCTGGTCATCACCCAGCGTCTCATGCTCGATGCCCAGCTTGAGGAAAATGGCCAGACCTTTACCAGCCTGGCCGTCAATGATCTGGTCCTTCAGGCCGGACCGCCGTTTCGCATGATTGAGGTGACGATTTGCATCAATGATGCTGATTTAACCTTAATGCGAGGCGATGGACTCATCATTTCGACCCCTACCGGCTCGACCGGCCATAACCTCGCCGCGGGCGGCCCGATCCTCGATCCGCTGACCGGCGGCATCGTTTTGACTCCCATCTGTCCCCATTCGCTGACCTATCGCCCCCTGGTGCTCAGCGAGGACGCCCGGATTGACGTGCGGGCGTGCCGGATCAACGCCGGCAGCACGTGGATCGTCGACGGCCAGGTCACCAAGGTGGTCTCGCCGGGGTCAGTCCTGGCCGTCCGGCGGGCCCGGGGCAAGTTCCTGCTGGTCCACAACCGCCAACATAGTCGTTGGCATACGCTCCAGACGAAGTTAAACTGGGGGACAGGCCCGAACTATAAGAGCTAGGGCAGGCACTGTTTCCGGGCATCGGCGAGTTTTTACGAACTGTTCCGTCAGCGACGGATGAAGGATAGTGGATGATACCCTCGGACGATCGAGACAAGTTCCTAGCCGATTCGGGGACGGCCCTGTTCAACGGCAATGAGCTGTTGGTCAAGGGCGCGTTCGAGACCCCGGGCGGCGTCCACCTGCTGACCGGCTATCCCGGTTCGCCGGTGGCCACCTTCTTCGATATTCTGGGCAAACTCAGGGACATCCTGCGGGAAAAGGGCGTCTGCGCCCACATCGCCAACAACGAAGCGGTGAGCATCGCGATGGTCAACGGGACCCAGATGGCCCCGTTGCGGGCGATGACGGTGTTCAAGAGCGTGGGCGGCCATGTGGCCTCGGACGGTCTGGCGTTGGGCAACCTGGCGGGGGCCCACCCTCAGGGCGGGGCGGTGGTGGTTTTCGGCGACGATCCGTGGTCGGACTCGACCCAGGTGCCAGCGGACAGCCGGTACCTCTGCCAGCACCTGCGGATGTTCGTCCTGGAGCCGTCGACCTGCCAGGAGGTCAAGGACTTCGTGCCGCTGGCATTTCGATTGAGCCAGGCTTCGGGGCTTTACGCTGGGTATATCATGACGACCACGCTGGCCGACGGCGGGGCGTCGGTCCGGCTGGGCCCGAACCACTGGCCCGAGCAGTCGATGAACAACCCGGGTCTGATTCGGACCGATACGCTGGATCCGGAGAACACGGTGCTGCTTCCGCCCCGGACGGGGAAGAAGGAAGTGGGCATGCCGGAGCGGGTGGAGCGGCTGCTGGCTGAGGCGGAGCAGGCGGGCGTGAACGTTCAGGTCGGCCCGGCTGGGAAGGCCAAGGTGGGGTTCGTCACGTGCGGGGTGGCGTGGCAGCACCTTCGGGCGGCCCTGTCCGAGCTGGGTCTGGCGGACAAGTTCCCGATTCTCAAGCTGGGCATGACCTATCCGCTGAGCGACCGGCAGGTGGCGGAGTTCGCAGCCAACGTCGAGTACCTGGTGGTCGTCGAGGAGCGTCGCGGGTTCCTGGAGCAGCAGGTGGCGGAGGTGGTCGGGCGGGTGCGGCAACTGAATCCGGGCACGCGGTTCGGCCAGGTCTGGGGCAAGCGGTTCCCGTCCGGCCACGAGGGGTTCCCGGCGGTGCTGGGCCTGCACCCGTCGATCGTGATCGAGAAGCTGGTCAAGCTGTTCCGCCTGGTCGATCAGCCGCTGGCCTCGCGGATGGCGGCCAAGTTCGAGGAGAGTCTGGCGACCATCCGGCAGGCCTCGTCGGTACGGTTCGCGATCCCGTCGCGGACGCCGACATTTTGTCCCGGCTGTCCGCACCGCGACAGCTCGAACGTGTTGCTGGAGATCTGCCGGCAGTTCATGGACGCCAAATACATGCGGCGCAAGCACCGCTGCGGCCCGGTCGATCTGGTATTCCACGGCGATACCGGCTGTTACACGATGCTGATGTTCGCTCCGAACGAGCGGCTCATGCACAACTACAGCGGCATGGGGCTGGGTGGAGCGACCGGCGCGGGGATCGATCCGTTTATCACCAACAAGCAGGTCGTCTTCATGGGCGACTCGACATTTTTCCACTCCGGCCAGATCGCGATCAGCAACTCGATCAAGGCGGGGCAGGACATCACGTACATCATCCTGGACAACCGCACGACGGCGATGACCGGCCATCAGCCGACGCCGGGCGTCGAGGAGGACGTCCTGGGCAACCTCACACCGCGTCAGGACATCGAGAAGATCGTGCGGGCGGTCACCGCGATGGGCGGGGCCGACGTCGTTCGCGTCGATCCCTCGAACCACAAGCGCTACAAGAAGCTCCTGGAGAAGACGATCGTCCGCGACGGCGTGAAGGTGATCGTGGCCGACAAGGAATGCGGCATTCTGACCCTCCGCCGCAAGCTGGACCGCCAGCGGGCTGAGCAGCGCAAGACCGGGTTTCTGGCCCGCGAGACCTTCACGAACGTCACGCCGGAGCTGTGCGAACACTGTCTGGAGTGCACACGTTTGACCGGCTGTCCGGGGTTGACCACCGAGCAGACGGTTTACGGGCCCAAGACCGCCATCGACCTTTCATGGTGCGTCAACGACGGGCTTTGCGAACAGATCGGGGCGTGCCCGAGCTTTGAGCAGGTCGAGGTGATCCGGCGGCGGCCGCCGCGGCCGCGCGGGCACCAGATCAAGTTCGAGCGCATTCCCGAGCCGAAGATCCGGGCGGTGGGCGGGGTCTGGCGGGCGTACGTCGCGGGGATCGGCGGCATGGGCATCGGCCTGGCCACCACGATCCTCGTGCGGGCGGGGGCTCGCGAGGGCTATCGGATCGCGTTCGCGGACAAGAAGGGCCTGGCCATTCGCAACGGCGGAGTCTATAGCCAGTTGGCGTTCTACAAGGACACCTCGCCCCAGTGCCAGGTGATGCCGTACGGTTCGGCTGACCTGCTGCTGGGCCTGGATATTGTCGAGGCGGCGCGGGCCATCCATGGCGAGGGATTGGCCAGGATCGCCAGCCGCAGCCGCACCGCCGCGGTCGTCAACACCGACAAGATGCTGACGATCAACGCGTTGTGCGGGCGGGAGGACTTCGATCCCAAGGATATGGAAACCCACATCCGCGCCCACACCCGCTCGGACGCCTTTTACGCCCACAACGTCACCGCCATGTGCGAGCGGCTCTTTGGCACCAAGCGTTACGCCAACATCACGCTGCTGGGGCTGGCCTACCAGTTGGGATTGATTCCGGTGAGCCTGGAAAACATCGAGTGGGCCATCACGCAGAGCCTGCCCGCCGAATTCAAGAGCAACCTGCGGGCGTTCAACCTGGGCCGCAAGCTGGTCGCCCATCCGGGGCTTTTCGCGGAGAAGACGGCGCCGAAGAACATCGCCCGGATCGTCCGCGAGAAGGCGAACATTCTGGAGCGGACGCGTCTGGGCGGATCGACGCTGGCCCGTCAGTACAAGTACCTGGTCTACACCACGCTGCGGCGCTGTCGCGACCTGGACAAGGACACGATGACGGACGTGGCGCGGTACCTCTACGAGTTGATCCAGTACGAAGGGCTGGCCTACGCCCAGCGGTACGCCGCGCGGCTGCGGCAGACCTACGTCCGCGACCTTAAGAAATATGATTTCGCCGTTACCCGGGCGGTCGCGCGAAACCTCTTTAAGCTCATGCTGGTCAAGGACGAGTTCTACGTGGCTCACGTGTTGACCAGCTACGAGAAGCAGCGGCGCGACAACCACCGCTACAACGTGAACGCGGCCAACGGCGATCGGATTCGCTATCGGCGGACGTTCCACCCGCGGTTCTTCGGCTTGAAGGTCTCGCTCCGCGTACCGCACTGGACGATGTATCTCCTGAAGAACCTGCGGTTCGTCCGGAAGCACCTGCCGTTCTACCACCGGGAAGACCGTCAGTTCCTGGCTTGGTTCGAGCAGATCGTCGATGGGTTTGACTATCGCGATCAGGAGCAGTATCGCCGCTATCAGGGCGCGGTCGAGGCGGTCGATCAGGTCAAGGGGTATCGCGAGTTTCGCACGCCCACGATGGCCAAGGCCCGGCGTGAGGCCATCGACCACCTTCACGGGCGGTCGGGCAGCAGCGGACCGGGCGAATCCGCTATTGAACCCCCCAAGCTGCAAATGCCGATGGTTTCAGGGGATGCCGGCTCTTTGTCGGGGCGGCAACGAAGCCCTATAATTAGCCGGCTGATGAAAATGCTCCAGATCTGGTAGCCGTCGGTGTCTTCGCGCGGCGATCCGCGGTTGCCGTCGGCTCCGAACGGAGCGTGTGGAGGATACCGGCGTGAGAAGGATTCTTGCCATCGTGATCGTTGCGGCCCTGCTGTCGGCTGCGGCACCGGCCCAGCAGCAGATTTACGGGGTCGGGCCGGCCCCCCGCGATGCCTCGCCCATGGTCGGTGCCAATGGGTATAACGCGCCGATCCCGAGCCGCTATCAGCCGAACTACGGTAACCTCTTTATCACCGGTAATGTCCGCGGCGGCAAGGACTTCCGCGGTTTTGTGCCCTATGACAGCCCCACCCAGTTCGGCGCTCCGCTGGGCAGCGACCGGCTTCGGAGTTTTCAGCGGGAGAGCGTCGGGGTGATGGATGTGCGGCAGGGGCAGACGTTTGGCCAGCCCATCCCGTACTATCATCCCAGCTCCACCGTGCTTCCGCTGCCGGCGCTCGAAGCCGGCCTCAATATTCCCGGCAGTTCCGAGCCCCGGTATCCCTCTCTGCTGCCGGCTACGAACCTGGAGGCCCGCCGCGTGCCGATGATCTCGGATCCGGTGCTGACCGGGGTCGGATTGCCCCCGCTGCCCGAGGGGATCCGCGAGACCGACGTTCTGGTGCCGCCGGTGCTTGCCCGACCGACGCCGACGGCGGAGCCGCAGTTGCCGCTGCTGCCGGGGGAGGAGGAGCGGCAGTTGCCGGAACGGACCCTCGAACGCGAGCTGATGCTCGAAGAACTCGAGGCGGCTCTGGAGGAGGAATCCCCCGTCGAACCGATGATCGGGCCACTGGCGGAACCGGAAGGCCCTGAAGGCGTCCCGTCCCCCGCCCGTCCGGAGCAGGATTTTGGGCAGATGCTCCAGCAGGCTGAGCGAGCCGCGGCGGGAGGGCCGGTGCAGGTGATTCGCGAGCCGGCTGCGGAAGGCGAAGCCCCCCTGCCGCCCGCGGCGCCGCCGGTTCTGCCCCGTGCGGGCGTTCAGCCGCAGCAGGCGGTGCTCAGCACGCTCGCCGAACCGGGCGGCGAGCCCGTTGCCCAGTTGATGACCGCGGGTCAGCGGCAGATGGGCGGTGGGCGATACCTGGAGGCGGCGGCCCTGTTCCGGCAGGCCCAGGCGGTCCAGCCGGACCACATCCCAGCCGTTCTCGGGCAGGTGAACGCCCTTCTGGCGGCGGGCGAGCTTCGCAACGCCGCTGGGCTTCTCGAGCAGCTTCTTGCACGGCATCCGGAGTTGGTCTACTTGGAGTACGACGGCCGTAACCTCATGGGCGGCAAGACGATCGTCGACCGCCGGCTTGAACAGGTCCGCCAACTCATCCGCCGCGACGAGGTCGGCCGCGAGGTCCTGCTGCTGGCTGGGTACGTCGAGCTTCTGGCGGGCAATCCACAGCCGGCGTACGAGCTTCTGGGCCGGGCCGGCCTGATCCACTATGCGGCGCCGACCACCCAGCCAAATCGGCCGTGAAATTAGCCAAAACCGCCTTGACGCCCAATAGCCCCGCGCGTAAGATTAGGCTGTCTGAAAAATCGAAAATTGGGTTATCCATTTGCGCCCCCATCGTCTAGTGGCCTAGGATATCAGGTTCTCATCCTGGAGACAGGGGTTCAAATCCCCTTGGGGGTAAT
>JAAYCJ010000205.1 GCA_012729815.1 Phycisphaerae bacterium
AACTCGCTGCGCCGCGACCCGCACGCCGCCGCCGGATGCGCCAGGTCGATATCGCTCGGCCCAAAGCGCCCCAGGTAAAAGTTGTACCCCCCATCCCGCCGGGCCCAGAAGTACCCATCCGACAGCATCATCCCGCTGCGCCCGGCCCAGCCGAACCAACCATCCGTCAACATCCCGCGTCGATATCCGATCATCGTTCCCTCGTATATGAAGAAAAGAATTCAGAACTCAGAACACAGAATGAGAGGAGTCCGGCGGACGATGCCCACGCTGCATTCTGAATTCTGACCACTGAGTTCTGGATTCTCTCGGTTCATCCGCCACTCACCACGCGATACTCCACGTCCTCCTCCTGGCTCAGTGTCACCACCAGCTCATCGCCCGCGTCCGCGTCGTCCCGGATCGTCTCGACCCCGTCGGCCAATCGGTACGATGCGTTGTTGACGATCTTCGCCAGCGCCAGGTCGCGCAGGCTGATCGTCACCGGCAGATACCGCTCGAACGGGCTCAAGGCCGCCCCCGCGTCGATCACGCCCACCAGCTCCGGCACGTCGAACGGGGCCGTCCCGTACCGCACGGCAAACCCGTACCAGCCGCCGCCGATCTCGAAAACCGCTGGGGCGCCGGCCAACCGGTCCTGCCCGTCGATCGCGTGCAGACTCGACCATGCCGGTGTTAATCCCGCCTTCGGCGCGCCGTCCTCCGTCACGTACAGCTTGTAGATCATCGATCAGCTCCTTTCTCGAATCGCAGACCGCCTATCGCGCCACCGCCTGCCGGACGTTCGCGTACACCGCCGCCCGGCCGGGCACGTATCGCCGCGCGGCTGAGAGCCCCATCGGCATCACCGCCCCCGCCACGTGCGGATTGACGAACCCCGCCGCCAGGCACGGCGACGCCCCGCGCAGCCGAAAGTCCCCGCCCGCTGCGTCCACGAACCGCGGATCGTCCGCGACGTCCGTCGCATCGCGATACAACCCCAACCCGCTCAACACGCCCACGCAGTTGTTCCTCGAGATGTAGCCCAGCGCGTGGACCGCGTCCTCGTTGTACAAATCCGCCGTCGCATTGCCCCAGACGATGTTGCCCGCCAGCACCGGCGCCGCCTGCGGCTCCGCCAGATCGGCGCCGAACCAGATCCCATACCCGTTGCCCCAGATCACGTTGTTCATGTACGCATCGTCGTAGACGCTCATGACCCGCACGCCCGCCGTAACGTTCGAGCAAATCAGGTTGCCCAGCAGTTCCACCCGCGCCGCCAGCACCCCGACCTGGTTGTCATCGATCGCGTTGCCCACCAGCCGCGCCTGCGACGATGGATTGGCGTTGCAGGCGATCCCCGTCTGGCACCCGTGCACCCGGCATCCCAGAATCGTCACATTCTGGCAGAAGTACCCGACCTCGATCCCGATCGGGCAACCGCACACCTCCACGCCCTCAACCGAGACCAGGTAATCATCGTAGTGGTACTCCGGCTCGAACAGGATCCCGCTGGCTGTGCCGCCGCACATCCGTCCCGGCCCCATCACCCGCACCCGGCGATAGTCGCCGCCGCCGAGCGTCATCACCGTCCAGACCTGGTCCGCCCCGTCCAGCACCGCCCCGTTCAGGCGCACCTGCACCACCGATCCGCCGTACGGCACCTCGCGGGCATAGCTCAGCGTCCGAACGGGCATCCGATCCGGCGCGCAAACCCAGAACGGTCGATTGGTCGACGGATCGGCTGCGCTCGCCGCTTCCGCCAGCGTCAACTGCGTCTGGCTATCCACGCTCTGGATTCGATACGAACGAAACGTCCCGTCCGGATCCGTGACGAACACGTAATCGCCCGCCGCCACGCCCGCGGTGACAAACGCCGCCGTCGCCGAACCGAACGTCGCCGCCGCAACGAACCGCCCGTCCGCCCCCGCCGCCTTCGACTCGGCCCGCCACGTCGCGCTCTGAAGCTGCAGCACGTCGCCCGCCGCCAGCCGATCGAACCCGTACTGGATCGAATGCCACGCCCCAGCCGCGTCGTCCGACGTGCCCGCGTTCCCGTCCAATCCGTCCTGCCGCACGTAATACGTCGTCACGATCTGCTCCCTGGAATTGCCGATGGTTGACTGCCGATTTCATCCCGCCATCCAAGCGCCTGTAGGGCGGGTCATGACCCGCCCTGCAAATCACACAAACGCAATCGCCGCGCTGCTCCAGACCCGCCCGTCGACCGCTGCGTTCAGATACCACGTGCCCGTCGTCGAGTGTCCCACCGACAGCGTCGCCTCGCCCGTCGCGCCGGTCAGCACCGTCCACCGCGCCTTGGCTGCGATCTCCTCGATCACCGCGCCCGTTGTCCAACTCACCGCCCCGTTCGGCGGCGACCCCGTCACCGTCCCAGCCGGCGCGTTCGACAGCCACGCCTCCACTGCGAATACGTGACCGTCGGCCCCGCCCGCTGCGCTTCGCACCGAGACCGTCACCGCGATCGCATTGCCCGCCTCGACGCCCACCGCGATCTGGACCTGCGGGATCATCTCGGCCAACCCCGCCGCCAGCCGCTGAGCCCCCACCGGGCCCGCCAACCCGAACACGTGCGCCGCCCGCCAGTCGGTGATATCGGCGTCGCCGAACGTCCCGCCGCTCGTGGCCACCGTCGCCAGTCGAACGTGCGGCGTCGCCGCGGCGTCGGGAAAACCCGCCACGCTCACCGCCAGCGTCCCATCCGCCAGCAGGTACAGGTAGTTCGTCGCGTTGTCCGTCAGCACCCGATCGGCAACGCCCGCGTACTCCCGCACCGCCGTCCCGTCGAAAAACCGCCCGGGCTTGACGCCCGCCACCAGGTCGCCCGTCTTGTACACCCGCAGCCCCGCCCCGACCGCCGCGTTGCGAGACAACCGATAGATGCACTTGACGAAACTCACGTACCAGTCCAGCCCCTCGCCCTTGATCGGGTAGTACACCCCCGTCACCGGATCGACCAGGCCCGACAGCCCTTCCAACTCCGCATCGCTCGGAAACAGCTCCGTCATCGTTCGCTCCTCGATTTCGAATGTGCCATTTGCTTTGCGTCAACTGTCCGCCGGCAAGTCCGCACTGGCCGTCCAGCGCACCGTCGGCCGGCCGTACGACACCGATGCCAGCTCCAGCCATCGCGGCGCCGCCGGAACCGACGTCACGAACACCAGCCGCGACGGCATCGCCAGATCGACCTTCCCGTTCGACCCGATCAGCCGCACCCCAAAACTGTGGTAGCCGTCGCGATACGACCGCGGCGTCGTCCACGAAAACGGTTCGTTGTAGTAGCCGAACTCACCGCAGCCGAACCGGCCGCACCCAAAGCCGCCGCCCGTCACCCCGCCCTGGGCCCAGCCGAAACTCCCCGTCCCGAACCGGCCGTGGCCGAAACCCGCCTTCTCCCAGACGTTCGCCCACAGCCGAACCGGCAGGCCCGTCAGCATCTCCGCGCCGCTGCTCAAAAACCAATCCGGCCGGTGGAACACCGCGAACCCCAGCGGCCGATGCCACCGGTGCAACTTGACGAACTCGATCGTGATCCTCGCCGCCATCGACGCCTCCTATCGCTCCGCCAGCCGTTCCAACCGGCGGTGAATGTCCTGCGTCCACTTCTCCAGGTCCTCGAGCTTCACGTCCACCGCTGCGATCCGGCCCGCCAACCGGTCCTCCAGACCCGCCAGCCGCGCCGCCAGCAACTCCTCGCTCACCAGCCGGTCGCGACCCACGTGCACCCGACGGTCCACCGTGTGAAAAATCATCCACCCGCCCAACCCCACCAGCAGGGCGCAACACACGTACGTGACGATGTAGCCGACGTCCATCATTCCGCCTCAATACACATGGTAGATCGCCGTCCCATCCGGCCCGAGCCCGTCGAACCGCACCCGCACCAGGTCGCCGACCGCCAACCCGCCCGCGTACCCGCCGCGTTCGGCGACGTGCCCCACGCGGATTGCCGCGGTCTGATCCGGATCGTCAACGAAGCTGTTGACCCCGTCGGGAATCAGCCGAACCACTTCGTACGTCCCGTCTGCGAAATCCGCGCCGATCCGCGCGGCAAACGACTCCGGCCGCCAGATCGCCGGACCGACCGCCGCGGTCAGCGGCGACGCCGTCCGATCCGCCGCCCGCCGATCCGCCTCCAGCGCCGCCACCCGCGCCCGAAGCCGCCGCATCTCCGCCGCCTGTTCCCGCGTCCGGTTCTCGTCCATCTCTGTCACCTCCGTCGCTATACGCCACGCTCCGCGCCGTAGGGTGCGTCCTCCGGACGCACCAGCCCAGCGCCGCCCGCGATTGAACCGCAAATCCCTCCCAACAACCCATGGCCGATCCTCGCATTGGTGTCACAACAACCAACCACACCTGAGCAGAAATGGTGCGTCCGGAGGACGCACCCTACACGCGCTCCGTATCGCGCCGCAGCACCAACGCCAGCCGCCGCGCCGCAAAATCGTACGTCAGGTGCTCGACCACCAGCGATTCGCTTTCCGCGATCGCCGCTTCGCCCAATCCGCGCACCGCCAGCCGCGCCGGACCCGCGGCCAGCTCCGCGGGCAGCGGACCCACCGCCGCCAGACTGATCCGCTCAGCCGCGCGACTCGCCTGCCGCCAGATCCGCCGGGCCCGCTCCGCGGTGATCTGCCGGTCGTCCGGGCAATAGACCACCCGCTCGCGCGGCGCGGCGCTCGCCGGCCCGCTGTGCCCGTCGGCTGGGTAGCGGGCCGCCAGCCGAGGAACGTCGGTGTGATGGCGGTAGCGGATCCGCACCTCGCCCGATTGGCTGTGGCCCGGAACCAGCGCGTTGCGCGAATTGACCCGCCCGTTCGGCGGAACCGCCAGGATCGGATACCGCGAGGTCACCGTCTGCGTCGCGAGGTCCGGTCCGAGCGTCTCGACCGGCGTGAACACCTCCTGACCCGCCGCGCCGATCGTTCGCTGGACCAGCTCGATCGGCTGATCCTCGAGCAGCCCGGCGATATGGCCGTAGCCGAAGCGCCGGTACACCCGCGCCCGGCCGTCGATCACGCTCGCATCCTGTGGATTGACAAATGCGTGGTTCAGTTGCCAGTCCGCCTCCAGTGCCGCGTCCCACGCCGGCGACGCCTCGGCCAGGCCGATCGCCACCTTGCGCTCCGAGACCAGCCGCACCGCCGTGCAGCTTTCCGACGACCGCTCCAGCGACCACCGCGCCGCCGACCACGGCGAACCGCTGGTCAGGTCCAGCGTCTCGCGCGGTAGTTGATCGAACGTCGCCGCCCTCCATCGCCGCGTCGCCGGATCGACGGCCAGCACGTACGGCCCGAACTCCAGGGCCTCGCCGATCGCCGAGGCCAGATCGCCGTTCTCAACCCACAGCCAGTCGATCGGCTCGGACAACGGCGAGACGTCGGCGGCGGCGCAGACGACGTCGCCCGCCGCCCCGGCCTGGCGCAGGGCGTCGGCGTGACGTTCGAGCAGGTCAAGCAGCACGCCGCCGACCGTCGCGTTTCGATAGGACACCACGGGCACGCCGGCGGCGTCCACCGCCGAGACCGAACCGGCCAGATCGACCGGGCCCGACGCCTCCACCAGCCGCCCGCGGCTCTGCCCGTCGGCCCACGCCCGCTCCGCCGTCGTGCGGCCGGCGAACACCAGCGCCTCGCCGCACCAGAATCGCACCGCCGCTGCCAACCCCGGCGAGCCGGCGTCGCGGTCGACGCGAAACGTCAGACGCCGCCGTCCGTCCAGGCCGCCCGTCAACCGCTGTGGCGTCGTGCCCGGCCTGGCCGTCCGATCGTTGATCTCCAGCCGATACTCGGTCATCGCTTACTCCTGCTCCGCGAACACCGGGGCTGCGTCCGTCTGGAACGTCAGCACCACCTGGTCCGACCACCGCGCGTCGTGCGGGTCCGACGGCCGCGGCCGCTCGAGCGACAGCAGCTTGCCGTAGCCGTAATCGACCACGAGCCGATTCAACTCGTCCATCACCCCGATCCACCGCGCCCCGCCGTCGGCCCACGCCGCCAGGTCGAACACCCACCGCTCGAACGCCAGGAAGTCCGCCGCCCGATACCGAACCCGAAACGTCGGATACAGCGCCAGCCCCAGCGGCCGATCGTCCACCGGCACCACAGGCCCCAGCGTCTGCCCGGAACCGCCGGCCTTCGCCGTCGCCTCCCAGCGGCCCATCGCCACGATCAACTCGTCGCCCACCGCCACGTTGCCGAACATCAGCTTGTACATCGCGTCGGTCTCCTTGCGATCACGTCGCCGCCGCGGACAGCTCGTCGCGCCCGATCAGAAACGTCACCGTCAGCTCCAGCAGCACCGCCCGCTGACGCGACCGGCGAAGGTCGTTGCGCCACTGCATCAGCCGGCCGTCGGCATCCTGCTCGACCTTGTCCAGCGCCAGCGTCAGTCGGCCCGTCCGCATCCGCACCTCCAGCACCCGCGCCAGGCCCAGGTCCGGCAGGCCCGCCTCCAGCGCCGCCGCCACCGCCAACCGCAGCGCGTTGACCTTCCCCAGCGCCAGCGTGTCGGTCCAGATCGCGATCTGAAAATCCTCGCTCGCCCGCAGGTGCGCGGGTGAGTGGTTCAGGTCGAGTTGTCCGCCGCTCTGATCGACGATCAGCACCGCTTCATCGGCGTTCTGAGGAACCGGGGCGTCGCGCTCGTCCACCCCGTACCGGCACCGGTTGGCCGGCGCGAACGCCGCCGTCACACCCGCCGAGGCCGGGCCCTCCTCCAGGTAAAACCAGATGCGATCAAGTATCTGCGTCCAGGGGTTCATCGTTGCGTCCTGTTCTTGTTGGGCTTTGGCCATCTGTAGGGCGGGAGGTTCTGCGGCAAAGCCGCAGGTTCACCCGCCATCTTCCTTCTCGCTTGCTCACCAATCCCAGCCGTCGCCGCGCAGATGGCTCAGGTCGTCGGTCGCTTGGCCGACCGTGCGGCCCGTGCCCGCGCTGACGCGGCCGGCTCGCGCCACGCCCGCCAGCAGCGTGCCGCGCCCCAAATCCTGAAGCTGGGCCAGCGTTCTGGCGTACAGGGCCTCCATCGCGTTGGCCCGGTCGCGCAGGCCGCGCCACGCGTAGATGTGGAACCCCGCCACCGTCACCGTCCACTGGCGAAGCTGGCTTTGCACCCGCGCGGGAAGTTCCGCGAATGCATCGGCGGCGAACGGCGCGGCGTAGCCGGCGCGGGCCAGGTAGCCGTCGACGATCCCCTCCGCTGCGACCAGGGCCGTCTCGATCCCCGCCTGCTCAGCGGGGCCGAGCGCGCCGTCGCGGTCCTTGTCCGCCCAGTCGGCGACGTTGGCCGCCGAGAAGAACTGCTCCAGGTCGGCTTGCGTGGCGTAGGTGGGCATGGTGTCCTCACATGTGGGATTGGGGATTGGGGATTAGGGGTTGGGGAAGAAGGCGGGCGCTTGTCGATCAGCGCCCGCCGTTCTCCTGCCGCCGCCTACGTGAACTGCGTCCGCAGGCAGTGCTGCCAGTAGCCGTACGCCATCGCGTAGCGGGCCCGGACGCCGTAGAGGTACTTTTCCCGCTTGAACGACTCCTCGGAGCCTTCGGCCAGGGCGGTAAACTCGAGCGCCTCGCGGTCCTGGAACACGAACGGCCGAACCTCGACGTCGGTGCGGCAGAGGTACCACCGGTCGGACGAACTCAATCGCGGGAAGACCGCCACCTGGGCCTCGCCCGAGAGGATGTTGGTCGAGCTGCCGAGGATCTCGGCGCTGAGGGCCTGCTTGGCGGCGTACCACAAAACCGGCGGGACCACCACGACGAGCTGGCCGACGTCGCCCGCGATCGGTTCGCCCTGGTCGTCCTTGTAGGCCAGCATCGTTTCGACCGCCTGCCGGTACGAGCCGGCGAACTCCTCGGGCGTGACCGCCTCGGCGTTGGCGGCGTCGAAGGTCAACGCGTTGCTCTGGACGCCGCTGGCCCCGCTCTGGTGGTCGGCTGCGAAGTACGTCCTGCCGTCGTAGGCGACGTAGTCGGCCTCGCCGCCGAGCTCCATCAGCACGGCCAGCAGCTTGTCCGGATGCCCAGCCGCGCGGCGGGCCAACTCGCGGACCCGCACCGCGATCTGACCGAGCTGATCGTCGGCCAGTTCGTCGCGATCGACCTCGATCGTCGCCTCGTACTTCTGGTTCTCGACGTTGTACGACTCGCTGCGCAGCCCCCTGGCCAGCCGGCCCGTGCCCCAGGCCCGCATCGGCGGGACGGTGCCCAGCCAGCGGTAGTTCTCCGACGGACCGCTCGACTTGACCACCGTGGCCAGCCGCTTCCAGACCGGCGAGACCGCCTTGAGCGCCGAAAAGAAATTGCCCTTCAGGGCCGTGGTCGTCAGACCCGTATCGATGATGGTTGACATGCGATGCTCCCTTGTGAAGTGGTTGTTCCGTTCGCGATCGGCTCGTTGGTTCCCCCGCTACGGCAGGGGGAAGTACTCGATGGCGAGGCCCCCGCCCACGCCGGCGGCGGCGTTGGCCTGACCGACCCTGGCCCACAGCCGCGTGTTGGCGGCGACCGTCGTGCCCGCCAGGATCAGGTTCGACGGCGTGCCGTCGACCAGCGTGGTCAGGTTGAAGCTGTCCACGATCTCGTCGGGATCGGCGGCGTCGGCGCCCACGTCCAGCGCCCCCTGGTCCGGTTTGGTCTCGAACCAGCACTGGGCCTTGACCACCACGATCGGGGTCGACCAGCAGCCGACGGGGTTCTTCGCCGCCGCCGCGGTCGATGAGGCCAACGGGACGCAGACGTTCGCCGTGAAGCGCCGCTGCGGATCGATCCGTACGATGATCGAGCCGGCCGCGGGCACGTCGACGATCCGGCCGACGTAGCTGGCCGATCCGCCGGCGAAAGTCAGCGTGTTGTCGTCGGTGGCGAAGACGGGCCGGCCGATCGCGGTCTTGGTCGCCCCGGCCAGGGCGAACTCGAAGTCGCCCTCGGTGAAGATCGTCACCTCGCGGCCGCCGTCGGCCCCGGCGGCGTTGTCGCACTTCTCGTAGGCCAGGCCCTGGAACTGGTCCGCCGCCTGCAGCGGCCGGGCGCAGCCGCAGAGGCGGTCCAGCCCCACCAGGGCGCCGCGGTAGATCACCGCCAGGGCCTTGACCGCCAGCGTGCGAAGCTGCTGGTCGATGTACCGGTTGACGTTGCTGTCGCTGCTTAGGGTCATCGTGTGCTCCTTGCGAAATGGGTTGCGTTTCGGTCAGACGGTCAGGGGATTGGCGGCGTCGCCTTCGATCCGCTGGAGTTCAGCCAGGTCCTCGAGGCTCACGCCCATCCGCGTGAAGAACTCGCGGTGCTCGTGGAACTGCCGGGCGGCTTTGGCGGCGGCGGGGTCGGGCTTGCCCGCGCGATGGGCCGCGTCGTCGGTTTCGAGGGTCACGACGCCGCGGCGGGAGCGGTAGAACTCCATCCGCCTGTCGCTGGGGCGGGGTTGGCCGTCGGTGGACTCGGCGGCGGTTTCGCGCTGGCGCTGCTCGATCAGCAGCGGCTCTTCGCTTTCGCGCTCGGCCGGGGTCATCCGTCCGGCCAGGACCATCTGCTCGCAGAAGTTGGCGATTTCGTGGGCGGCAAGGATGCGCCGCTGCTCGGCCCGCAGTTCGGCGGTCAGCCGCTCGATCATCTGTTCCAACTCGCGGCGGGTGGGGAAGTCGTGCGTGCCCTGTTCCTGGGTCTGGCTCATCGAGTTCTCCTTTTCTTGAAAATCGATTCGCGTGAATTCCGCTGCGTCGGTAAAGACCTGGGTGGGATGGACGTCGGCGAGGCCCTTGACCTGGGGCACGGGCGGCCAGGCCACCGCCCGCAGGTAGGGTCCGCGGCCGGCCAGATCGTCGTAGATCTCCACGCTGCGCTTCTTGATCCGGCCGGCCAGGA
>JAAYCJ010000206.1 GCA_012729815.1 Phycisphaerae bacterium
CATCTCTTGGGTGGGCGCCAGATCGGCCAGCAGGGCGGGGTCTTGGCGCAGATGTCCCATCACCGAGAGGTGTTCGGCGGCTTCGCGCTGGCCGGCCTCGGTGATCGGCAGAAAGACAGCGGACTGATCGCCATCGTAGTCGGCGTTGAGCCAGCGGCAGACCAGCGAATGGATGCGGATGACTTTCTCCGGGATGCGCACGGGACGGAAAGCGATGTGCGACGTGGGCTGGATGCTCGGTGCGCGATGCAGGATCAGCCAGTTGCGGGCCATGACCCGGTCGAGTGCAGCGGCGGCTTCGGCGGATCGGGATTCGACAGCGCGGCGGTCGCCGAGTTCGCGGATCACCAGCGGACCGAAAAGGGTCCAGGCGATCGGATCGGGCAGGCCCAGTTGATCGAGGTGCAAGTCTGATGCCGGAGCAATGACGCTGCGCCCGCTGAACAGGACCATCGCATCGAGTCGGAGGACCGCGTAGCGGTAGAAGTCCGGGTGCGGCCAGAGCCGCCAGTCCTTTCCTTCGCGATCTTCGCCCGGGACCAGTGCGTCGAAGTAGCCTTCGACCGCGGCGCGAAGCCGGTCGGTGGCGTCCTGGACGAGACGCTGGGGAGTCTGCGACTCGATCATCTGCAGCAGGCGGGCATTGGCCACAAGCACATCGGCGAACTCGGGTAATCCGTCGAATCGGCCGACGGTTCGGATCTGGCGATCCTCGATCCACGGGTGCGGGATCGGGCTGGCGAGCGGCAGCACCGGTTCAGCCGGTTCGCGGAAGCGGCAGGTCAGAGCCTGCCCGGACAACAGCAATTCGATGCCGGCGATACGAAGCCGGCGCTGCAGGTCGCGAAAGCTCGGGCTTGGCGGCTCGGGCATCGAGACCGGTCCCTCGGCGAGGCGATCGCAGAGGTTCTGGGCCTCGGGGTTCTCGGTGCTGCGCAGGTGATAGGTCTCGCGGATGGTTTCGTACGCTCGATTTTCCCGGAGGTTGACGTACTCGGTGTGGCCCTGGCGATTGGCCCGAAGACCGCAGGCGTGAGCGTGGATCTTGTCGGCGACGCAGTGGTCCGTCTTGCCCCAGTAGACCCATCCGACGGTGGATGGGCGGGCGAGTTTGGCGCCGCTGCGGCCGAGCGTGAGGGTCTCCATGCCGGATTCGGGCAGGCCGCATTCGACCAGTTGGCGGCGAATTTCATCTCTTGGAGGTGCGGCGAAGGGCGGCGCGACGGCCGGCTTACCTTCGATGCGGGCGATCCGACCGAGCAGGGCCTCGAGAAGTTGTCCGAAGTGCAGCCGCGTGTGACAGCCCATGAAACTGCAGATGATCTCGACCGCTGTGCCATCGGGCAGATGCGGCATTTGCTCATCGGGGAGAATTCGGCTGACGATGCCCTTGCTTCCGTGGCGGTTGGAGAGCTTGTCGCCCGGTTCGAGCGGTTTCGGATAGCCGAGTTTAGCGGCGGCGGATTCGCTGATGGTCAAGGCATCCTCGAAGGTGTCTTCGCCCCAGGAGACAAAGGCGGTCAGCAGGTTTCGGCCGCACCAGAAGGCGTCAATCGGCGGCTCGTGGCCGGTTTGCACCAGGGCCGGTTCCGGGTCGGGCGGGTTGAGCCACTGGCGCATCATGTTCGCTCCCATGAGGGTGCGATTGGTGTCGCTGTGCTCGATGAAGGGGATCATCGAGGCCGACAGGCCGAACGCGGCTTCGGGCCGGTCGTCCACGACCACGAGTTCTCCGTCACGGATTTTGGCGCCCTGGGCGATGCTCAACACGCGGCCGATGTTTGTGCCTTCCGGCGTTTCGATCGGGCAGGTCCGGCCGATCTGACCCTGGGTGAAGAGTTTTTTGCGGTTCGGGACGATCAGCCGGCGAAGATGGGTCTGCCGCGAAAGCCAATTGGTCTCGTCGAGCGGCTGTCCATGAGGCTCAGCCTCTGTGGACCACGGGCGAAGCGAATCGGAGCCGCGGAGGAATTCGAGCATCCACGCCCGCAGCGGCAGCCATGAGCGGACCAGGGCCTCGTCCCACGACAGGTCGCTGGCGCCGCTGCCCAGCCTTTCGGCGAGGAAGTCGAGGAATTGCTCTCCGACGCAGCGGATTTCGGCTGTGTCCAGCGCCTCGGACGATGCGCTTGGCGGACAGACGAAACGGCGGTCACCGAGGTGAAAGACGCCTTCCTCATCGGGCGCGGGAACGTCGGTGTACTCCACATCGACCGCGCCCGACCGGGCCGAGACCGAGAGGTTGATCCGGCAGGTATGCGGCCCGGTGAACTGGGCGCGGTAGCCGGCCAGCGGCATCCGCTCGGCCAGGAGTTGGGGCAGGCGTTCGTGAAGGAAGCGGTCGAACGATTGTCGGTGCCACGGGGCTTGGTAGCGGACGGTCATGGCCTTAATCCTCCCATTGTTTTTCCAGGTCGTGCCATTGGGCGGCGAGGCGCCGCAGGGCGTAGTGCAGTCGCGACTTGACCGTGCCTTCGGGCACGCCAAGCCGCTCAGCCACGTCGCGGAGCGGCAGTTGATCCTCGTGGACCATGCGGAGCACCTCGCGTTTGTCGTCCGAGAGCTGGGCCAGCAGACGGCGGACCAGTTCGCCCCGCTCGGCCTGCTCGGCGAGGGCGTCGGGTCCGAGGGCGGCGGCGTCGACCATCCAGCCGGGCATGGACGGCTCGGTCTCGTCGTCGTCCGGCTCGCGTGGCGGCTGGAGGGGCGTCTGCCTTCGCCGGCGGATGGAGCGCAGGTGGTTGAGGGTCAAATTCGTCGCCACTCGCAGCAGCCAGGCGCGGAGCGGCCCGGCTCCGTTCCACTGCTCAGCCCTTGTCCAGACCCTCAAAAACACTTCCTGGGCCAGATCGTCGGCCGCCGTCTGGTCCCGGAGCATCCGCAGAAGCTGTTGGCGCACCGGTTCCTGGTAACGTTCCATGAGGGCTTCGAACGCCGGTTCGTCACCTTCGGAAATCCGCTGCATCAGCGCTTCATCGGATTGCCCCATCGGCCCTCCTACCACTCAAGACACCGGCGGCTTGGGAAAAGTTCACACACGGAGGTTTGTCGTCGAAGCGGGTTGCGCAGACGGCGTGCTCCGGCTCAAAAGGGAGTTGTCTGTCTCCCATTATAGTAAAAGGACGGCTGCGGAGCCAGCGGTCCGGGTTTCGGCGGGCTGGGAGGGGTACGGCGATTGTCGGCAATGGTATTGACTTTGAGGGGGCTTGTCCGTACCGTTTTTTCTTTCTGTCGGCTGCGGCCGGGACGGTTCGACGGGTTTGGCGCGGCGCGGTCCATGCGGGCTGGAGCCCGAAGCCAAGACGTCCGGACGGCTATAATTGACGGTGGGCTCGAAGGTCCGGGTTTGGCCTTTCGTACCGGTACCTGGGCTGGTTGGTGGACGAGCCACCGGCGGGTCGGCGGTCGGTCGGCGGCGGCG
>JAAYCJ010000207.1 GCA_012729815.1 Phycisphaerae bacterium
ATCCGTTCCACATTCCTGGGCCGCATGCTGATTGGCACGACGTTCGTCTGGTGGGACTTCCCGCACTACGCCTTAGGCTGCGTCGTCGGCTGGGGATGGATGCGAGGAATCGCCGCCATGCAGGACCGGGTCGAACGGTGGCACGTGCACCAGTTGCCGAACCACGCGTTCGGCCCGTGGGCCGAGAGACAGGCCGGCAAGTATCTGATGGAAAAGGGTTTGCGAATTGTGACGAGAAACTACCGCACCGGCTCGGGCGAGATCGACATCATCGCCCGCGACGGCCGGCAACTGGTCTTCGTCGAGGTCAAAGCCGAGCGGAGCGAACGGGGCGAGCCGCAGCTCAAGGTGGACGCCCAGAAACGCCGGCGGATGCGGACGACGGCCCGGTCATACGTATCACGCTACCGATTAGAGGAGTTTTCGGCCCGGTTCGACGTGGTCACGATCCAAGCCGATCCGTCGGGGCGGTTCACGATCGAGCACGAGGAAAACGCATTCGAGGGTTAGTCGGCCATGCTGATCGACGCGCACGCGCATCTGGTTTACGAGGGTCTGATCGATCGGATCGAGGAGGTCCTGAGCAACGCCGCAGCATTGGGGGTCGGCCGGGTGGTCTCGATCGGTACAGACCCAGCGAACGGAGCGGCCACGCTGGAGCTCTGCGACCGGTTCGAGGAGGTCTACGCCGCTTTGGGCATCCATCCCCATGAGGCGGATAAATATAGCGACGCCAGTGGATTGCGCGAAATGCTGGGCCATCCAAAGGTGCTGGCGGTGGGCGAGACGGGGCTGGACTACCACTACGGGTTTGCCGACCGAGGCAATCAGCGGCGGCTCTTCGAGAGCCAGTTGGCCCTCGCAGCCGAGACCGGACTGCCGATGGTCCTGCACTGCCGGGAGGGATTCGAGGATGCCCTGCCGATGATTCGCTCGGCGGGCAAGGACTTGCGCGGCGTTTTCCACTGTTTTACGGGCACGGAAGCCGAAGCGGATCAAGTGATCGCGATGGGATGGTCGATTTCCTTTACAGGAATACTGACGTTTAAGAAGTCGGAGGAACTCCGGCGGATCGCCGAGCGTATTCCCATAGAGAACGTGCTGGTCGAGACGGACAGCCCGTATCTTTCGCCGGAACCGGTGCGGAGCGTCCGGCCGAACGAGCCGGCCCACGTGCGGTACGTGGCGGAGTATCTGGCGGCGATCCGCGGGATGACGTATGATGCGGTGGTTGAACGGATATGGCAAAACGCCGTCCGGCTGTTCGGCCCAGGGCTTTGCGGTCACGAAGCGGGCGGGTCGGGCCGATGAGGACCGTAAGATGAGGGCCGCGGAAGGCGGAATTTGTCATACAACCATACAACCATATAACCATATGATCATACAACCGGCGGTTCGGGACAGGGGAGCTTCGGGGCTTGGGTTTGGTTCGGCAATAGGTGTTACAGGAGGCGTTCGATGAGTTTGTTTCTGGTCACCGGCGGGGCGGGGTTTGTGGGTTCGCATATCGTGGAGGGGCTGTTGGCGCGGGGCAAGAAGGTCCGGGTGATCGACAATTTCAGCACCGGCAGTCGCAAGAACCTCGAGCACCTGCTGGGCAAGATCGAGCTGATCGAGGGGGACATTCGCAAGGTGGAGGACTGCCGGCGGGCGTGCGAGGGGGCGGCGGTGGTGCTGCACGAGGCGGCGGTGCCGAGCGTGCCCAAGTCGGTGGTGGACCCGGAGACCTCGCACACCGCGAACGTGGACGGGACGTTCAACATGCTGATGGCGGCGAGGGAGGCGGGGGTTCGGCGGTTCGTGTACGCGGCGAGCAGTTCGGCGTACGGGGACGTGGAGGTCTCGCCGAAGCACGAGGACATCCGGCCGCAGCCCAAGAGCCCCTACGCGGTGAACAAGCTGGTGGGCGAGTACTACTGCCGGACGTTTTACGAGTGTTTCGGGCTTCAGACGGTCTCGCTGCGGTACTTCAACGTGTTCGGCCCGCGCCAGGATCCCAAGAGCCAGTACGCAGCGGCGATTCCGGCATTTGTGACCGCGATCCTTCAGGACCGCCGGCCGGTGGTGTACGGGGACGG
>JAAYCJ010000208.1 GCA_012729815.1 Phycisphaerae bacterium
CCCGGGCAACTCGGGCTTCACGTCGTTGCTGCCGCGAAGGACCATCAGGATGCGCCCGTCCGGCATTTCCGCCAACGTCGGCTCGATCGCGCCGCGGGTCGATCGCGCCGGATCGATCGCCACCCGCGCCGAAACGGCCCACTCGATCCGGTTCCCGTCCGCCCACCGGCCGATCAGCACCACGCCCTCGTGGTAGGTGTAGCCGCCGCCGGGATTGACGTACCCCCCGTCCCGCCCGACCGGCGTGATCTGGGCCGGAAACAGCAGCAGGCCCTCCCTCGTGCGGATCGGCCGGCACGTGGTGTCGCCGACCATGACGCTGTTGCGCCCGATCCACACGCAGTCCAGCGGATGCTCCGGCGTGCAGTCGCCCTTCTGGATGACCTGCTCGCGAACCGACCACGTGCGGCCGCCGTCCGTCGAAACCCGGTAGTCCAGGTGCCAGCTCTTGAGACCCTCCAGCGGGTCGTCCGACGGCAGCGTCCCGACCAGGACCAGCTCGACCAGGCGATCGGTGGACAGATCGACGAAACCCGGCTGGGCGTATTCCCGCCGAATGCCCTCGGGCGTCGAGGTGATAAACGCGATCTGCTCGGGGCCCGACCAGGTCCGCCCGTTGTCGGATGAAAAGTACCGCTCCATCGTATCGAGCGTGTCGCTCCGCATCGTCGTGCCGACGTAGCGAAGCTTCTCCACGCCCGTTGAACGCGTGTAAAAGGCCTGGGCGTCCGTCCGCTTGCCCTGACCGCGAGTCTCGACGAATACAT
The DNA here is from genome assembly GCA_012729815.1 of Phycisphaerae bacterium. Classification (NCBI taxonomy): domain Bacteria; kingdom Pseudomonadati; phylum Planctomycetota; class Phycisphaerae; species Phycisphaerae bacterium. The sequence continues at coordinate 768 of JAAYCJ010000208.1, forward strand.
CCTTGCTCTTAAGCCGCATCGGCGTCCTCCCGGTCCTTCACAACCCCCAGGACCTCACCGTCGTTGCGGGCCACGATCCGATGGCCGGGCGGAACCATCAGAAAATCGCCGCCCTCCCATTCGCCCCGAAACAGCCGCTCCAGCAGCGACCATTCGCCCTTTCGCAAGTCAAACGTCCAGCCGTTGCGCTCCGCCTCCTGGCGCGAACGCTCGATAAACGCCCGCTCGTCCGTCACGTCCATCTCCAGGTAGCAGATCCGATCGTAGTGCTGCAGCCCGCCGCCCATCGTCTCGGCGATGAAGTCCGCGTTCTCCTTGCCGTACTTGGCGACGAGCTGCTCGTAATCCTGATCCAGTCCGAGTTTCGACATCACCCCTTGCGAGCCGGTGACCTCCGGATTGTCCCGCTCCATCCAGCCGGTGGTGTGGTAGTAGGTGCCCGGGTGGGCGTCAAAGTACCGCTGAAACGACGAGCGGCTGCCGAAAAAAAACGTGATGCAGTCATGGGCCTTGGGAATCACCAGCGGAACCGATCGCGCGGTCAGGCCCGCCAGCCCGTCGTTGCACCGCGCGTAACCCAGCAGGATCGCCCGATACCCAGCCTCCCGACCGATCCGGTCCACCGCCTCCTGCAGGCGGGCCAGCATGTCCGTCCGCTCCAGGTCGTGCAGGCCCTTGGGAAAGAACTCCACGTCCACCCGAAGCGGACTCTCAGCCGCCAGCTTGCACGCCTCGCGGTAGATGATCTCACAGCCGATAAACTTGAGCTTATCGTCGGCGTTGAACAGAATCACGCGCGCTCCCTTCACATCAGGCCCGACCACGTCCGGTCCGCGTTGCGCGGCGTCCGTCTATTCTATATTCTACCATATCCGCCCGGAACCGTCGCTTTTCGCGGCTACTCCCTGGCCAGCTTCCGGATCCGGTCGGCCAACGCCCGCCACATCAACCGTCGCGGCTCCACCCGGCTGGACCAGAACCGATCCGCCTCAGCCTCGATCACCAGCCCGCGGAACGCCCGGCGGAAATCCATCAGTGACGGTGTGATCTCTTCAAAACTCCGGACCCCGCCGTCCAGGTACTTGCGGACCTCAAAAACGTTGACCCGCGCCTCGCCCCAGAGTTTCGGGCAGATCAGCCGCCCCGCCGGAAGCGTCTGGCTGTCGAAGTGCCGGCACCACGTGTCGAGCTGCTGCACCGCCTCCTGGGCCCGCCACAGCCGCTCGTTCCGCTTGACCCCCTGTTCGGGCGAGTCGGTGCCGTACAGCCGCTTCCACGCCGCCTTCAGATCGCGATCCACCGAATACCGGCCGCGCATCAGCGCCTGGTTGCACACGATCAGGCTGTCCCAACTCGACTCGATCGGCTCCGAACACGTCAGCAGCGTGCCGTAGCGCGACCACGCGGTCATCGCCACCCCGCGAAGCTTGTACTGCCGCGCCGTCTGATGCCACAGGCGATTGTTCTCCGCCCGGTTCGCCACGATCGGACGATTGGCGTCCACGCCGCATGCCCCCTTGTACGCCGACCCGCCCCACGACTCCAGTCCCGCCTTCGCCGCCCGACGCATGTCCTGCGGCGCCACAAACGCGAAAAGCGGTTTGGGATCCGGCGAGTAACCCCAGAACATCAGGTCCGCCCGGCCCGCCAGTTGCCTGAGCTGCGAAACCGGCCAGTTCCGGGCCATGTCGTGCCAGATGATCGCCCGCACGCCGGCTGCATTGACCCGATCGATGATCGGATTCATGTGCGACAGGAACAGCGACGCCTTGTCGTGCTCCGCGACGTACCGGCGGCACTTGGCACACGTGCCCAGCGACCAGACCTCGTCGGCCCCGAGATGGAAGTGGCTCAGCCCGAACTCCTCGTGCAGCTTCAGCACGTCGTCGATCATCCGCCCCACCGCTTCGCCCGACTCCGGGTGCAGCGGGCACAGATCGCGAGGGTCATCCTTGCGCTCGCGCAGCTTGCGGTACTTGGGAATCACCAGCAAACTCTCAAGATGCCCGAACGTCTGGACCAGCGGAATCACCGACAGCTTCGCCTTCCTGGCCGCAGCCAGAAAATCACGCACCGTCTTCGGCGAATACGTGTAGTCCCGCTTCATCTCCGGAAAATGCCGGAAGGGAATCGTGTCCTCCCACTCCACCAGCATGCCCGTCACGCCCAGCGAGGCCAGAAAACCCGGCAACTCCACCAGCCGCTTGGAACTCGGTGGCATGCCCTTAAAGTCCAAATGCACGAGCCGCTCGAACGACATAAAACCGCTCCTTCTCGTTAATGCCTGCAAACAAACAAGATGGCCATTGTACCCGCCCGAACCGCCAAATCAAGCACCCGCGCCTTTCCAAAAGGCCGCGACGCCGAATCGCCTCTTGGCCTGCCGCCGCCGATGCTCTACAATGGATTCGTCCAGCCGGACTGTACCATGACGGTTGGTTTGCAGTGGAAGGGTGGTCTATGAATCTTCCCGTCGATCAAATACTCCAGGGCGACTGCACCGATATCCTCCAGCGGCTGCCCGAACGCAGCGCCGATCTGATCTTCGCCGATCCGCCCTACAACCTCCAGTTGCACCACGAGCTCTGGCGGCCCAACCTCACGAGGGTCGACGCCGTCGACGACGAGTGGGACAAGTTCGACGACTTCCGCCAGTACGACCAGTTCACCGAACGATGGCTCACCGGCTGCCGCCGCGCCCTTAAAGACACCGGAACCATCTGGGTGATCGGCAGCTACCACAACATCTTCCGCATCGGCCGGATCATGATGGACCTGGGCTTCTGGATCCTCAACGACGTGCTGTGGATCAAAACCAACCCGATGCCCAACTTCCGCGGCGTCCGCTTCACCAACGCCCACGAGACCCTCATCTGGGCCCAGAAATCCAGGGACCAGAAAAAGTACACCTTCAACCACCACGCGATGAAGATGCTCAACGACGAAAAACAAATGCGAAGCGACTGGGAAATACCCCTCTGCACCGGCCGGGAACGCTGCGCCGTCAACGGCAAAAAGGCCCACGCCACCCAGAAGCCCGAGGCCCTCCTCTACCGGATCATCACCGCCGCCAGCAATCCCGGCGACGTCGTCCTCGATCCCTTCTTCGGCTCCGGCACCACCGGCGCCGTCGCCAGAAAACTCAACCGCCGCTGGATCGGCATCGAAAGGGAACCCGCCTACGTCGAGGTGGCCCGGAAACGAATCGCCGACGTTCAGCCGTCAACCGCCGATGACGAACTGCTCACAACCCCAAGCAAACGCACCGAGCCGCGCATCCCCTTCGGCGCCCTGCTCGAACACGGCCTGCTCCAACCCGGCCAGAAACTCCACTCCAAAGACAAAACCCACACCGCCACCGTCGCCGCCGACGGCAGCCTCATCCTCAACGGATTCCGCGGCTCCATTCACGCCGCCGGCGCCCGCGCCCAAAACGCCCCAACCTGCAACGGCTGGCACTTCTGGCACTACGAACAAGACGACCGCCTCATCCCCATCGACGACCTGCGAACCCGCTACCGCGCAGACCTCGCCGCCACCCCCTGCCATCCCGATTGACCCGTAAGTTAACAGCGTACAGCCCCGGCTCACACGTTCCCGCTGGCCGCGTCGCCGCCACCCACCATGGCCACGGAGCCCCTGATCCTCGCCAACCAACAGACCCTCAAACCCCTCAATCCGGTCAAGCGGCCAATGCCTTGACGGAATGGACGAGGAAGAATATAGTAGTACGTGATAGCCGTAGCGGCCTGTGGCAAGCGTCGCATGGTCATGTCATTCAGCAGGGCGTCTCCTCCAAACGACGCGTGGCCGCGATGAGTTGATACCAGTCGAATTGCCGTGCGCACCTCACAGCGGTGGGGCGCGTGCAAGCAAGGGAATCAGGGTCCGCGCAGACCCACCGGAAATCCGTGGAACGGTACGCCATCGAACCGGACATGGCAGACGATACCTTTATACTCGGGATTTCAGCCTTCTATCACGACAGCGCCGCTGCGCTGCTTCGCAACGGCGAAATACTCGCGGCGGCCCAGGAAGAGCGATTCACCCGCAAGAAGCACGACCACCGGTTTCCCTCCCACGCCGTCGAATACTGCCTCCGCGAAGCGGGAATCGACGCCGGGCGACTCGACCACGTGGCCTTCTACGACAAGCCGCTGGCAAAATTCGAACGCCTGCTGGAGACTTACCTCGCCTGCGCGCCGTGGGGGTTCAAGGTGTTCACGATGGGCCTGCCCCTGTGGCTGCACAAAAAACTCCACCTGCCGCGCGAGATGGACCGGGCGCTGGGCGGACGCTATCGCCGGCGCTACGTGTTTCCCGAGCATCACGAATCGCACGCCGCCAGCGCCTTTTTTCCGTCGCCCTTCCAAGAGGCCGCCATCCTGACCATCGACGGGGTCGGCGAGTGGGCCACCGCCAGCATGGGTCACGGCCGCGGCAACCGCATCAGCATCACGCACGAACTGCGATTCCCGCACTCGCTGGGACTGCTCTATTCGGCCTTCACTTTCTTCACCGGATTCCGGGTCAACTCCGGCGAGTACAAGCTGATGGGCCTCGCCCCGTACGGCCAGCCGGTCTATCGCGACGCCATTCTCCAAAAACTCCTCGACTTGAAGCCGGACGGCTCCTTTCGCCTCAACATGGACTACTTCGGCTACTGCCACAGCGACGTGATGACCACTCCCGCCTTCGACCGGCTCTTCGGCGGACCGCCTCGCCGGCCGGAAACCCGCCTGACCCAGCGGGAGATGGACCTGGCCGCCTCGATCCAGAGCGTGACCGAGGAGATCATCGTCCGCCAGGTCCGCCGTCTGCACGCGCTGACCGGCATGAAGAACCTGACGCTGGCCGGCGGCGTGGCCCTCAACTGCGTCGCCAACGGGCGCCTCCTGCGCGAGGGACCCTTCGAGAACATCTGGATTCAGCCGGCCGCCGGCGACGCGGGCGGGGCGCTCGGGGCGGCGCTGTTCGTCTGGCATCAGCTTCTCGACAACCCGCGCGACGCCAACCCGCACGACGCCCAGCGCGGCTCGCTGCTGGGACCATCCTGCGGCGACGCCGAAATCCGCAACTACCTCGACCGCGTCGGCGCGGTCTACCAGACGATCGACGACGAGGACCAACTGATCGACCGCGTCGTGGAAATGATCGCCGATGAAAAGGTCATCGGCTGGTTCCAGGGACGCATGGAATTCGGCCCGCGGGCCCTCGGATCGCGGAGCATCATCGGCGATCCGCGAAGCCGCAAGATGCAGTCGGTGATGAACCTGAAAACCAAGTTCCGCGAGTCGTTCAGGCCGTTCGCGCCGTCCGTGCTGCGGGAGCACGTCCATGAATACTTCGACGTGACCCCCGGTCAGGACAGCCCCTACATGCTCCTCGTCGCGCCCGTCCGCCACGACCGGCGCTGCCCCGTCGACCCGCGCGACAACCACCGGATCGGACTCGACAAACTCAAAACCGTCCGCAGCCAAGTCCCCGCAATCACCCACGTGGACTATTCAGCCCGCGTCCAGACCGTCGACCCGAACCGCCACGGACGGTACTACCGCCTGATCCGCCGGTTCCGCGACAGGACGGGCTGTCCGCTGATCGTGAACACGAGTTTCAATGTCCGCGGCGAGCCCATCGTCTGCACGTGCGAAGACGCGTACCGCTGCTTCATGGCGACGAACATGGATGCGCTGGTGCTCAACAACCAGCTCCTGCTCAAGTCGCAGCAGCCCGATGCGGAGGAACACCGAATTGATGAGTATTTGGCCCGGTTCGACCCCGATTGAGGCGCCGCGATGAGCGTGATCGAAATAGACTGGAAACCTTCACCGCGCAAACTGCGATCCTTCGGGCTCGCGGGCCTGGTCATGGCGGTGGTCGCGGCGATTGTCCTGCACGCCTGGAAGGGATTGCCGGGTGTGCCGGCGGCCGCCATCGTCGCCGCCGGCGTTGCGATGTTTGTCCTCGCACGTCTTTCGCCGCCGGCTGCGCGCATCGTGTACCTGGGATTGACGCTGGTCACGTGGCCGATCGGCTGGGTGCTGGGCCACGTGATTCTGGCCGCGATCTTCTTCGGCGCAATCACGCCGGTGGGGCTGATCTTCCGGATCATCGGCCGCGACGCCTTGCACCGGCGATTCGATCCAGAAGCCACGACCTACTGGACGCCGCATCGCAGCCCGGACGAGGTGGAACGGTACTTCAGGCAGTTCTAGCTTACAGGGTCAGGAGGCCTCCGTTGGGTAACAGGACAAACGACAACGCCGCCGGCCAGTTCCAGAATCACGCCGCCAAACGGCGGACCAATCTGCTCCTGGAGTTCCTGGCCTTTCTCCGGCACAACAAGAAGTGGTGGCTGCTGCCGATCCTCATCGTGATCCTGGTCCTCGGCGGCCTGGTGATGCTCAGCGGCACCGCCTTGGCCCCGTTCCTCTATCCCCTCTTCTAACCGGCGGTTACTGCCATGCCCGATACCAAAACACAAACCGCTCCCGCCAGGAACGCACCGCTTTCCAAGCGGCGGCTGTGGGCCTTTCGCATCCTGGCCATGGTGGCCGTGCCGCTCGCGGTCCTGGGTGCAGTTGAACTCACCCTGCGCGTCGCCGGATTCGGCTTCGCGCCCGCCTTCACCGTCGAGCAGGAATTTCGCGGCCGCAGCGTCCAGGCCCCCAATTCCGAGTTCACCCTCCTGTTCTTCCCGAGCGCCCTGCAGCGCCAGGCAACCCCCTTCGTCTTTCCCACCGACAAGCAAAAGGACGCGTGCCGCATCTTCGTCCTGGGCGCCTCAGCCGCCCTCGGCGATCCGGTTCCGGAATTCGGCTTCTCGCGGATTCTCGAACGCATGCTGTCCCGGCAGTATCCGGATGTCACCTTCGAGGTCATCAACACCGGCGTGACCGCGATCAACTCGCACGTCGTCTACCAGATCGCCAGGGACTGCGCACGGTTCGATCCGGACGTGTTCATCGTCTACCTCGGCAACAACGAGGTGGTCGGACCTTTCGGACCCGGCACCGTGCTCATGCAACAACTCGACAGCCTCGCCGTGATCCGTTCGAGCATCGCCGCCCGCAAAACCAGGCTCGGCCAACTCCTGGCCAGACCGGCCGACGCCACAGCCGGCGAAGGTAATTTCGACCGCTGGCAGGGCATGGAGATGTTCACCGACCGCCAGGTGCGACTCGACGACCCGCGCATGCCCGCCGTCTACGATCACTACCGCCGCAACCTCATCGACATCTGCCGGGCCGGACAGAACGCCGGCGCCAGCGTGCTGCTGTGCACCGTCTGGACCAACCTTCCCCACTGCCCGCCGTTCGCCTCCTCACACCGTCCGGACCTGACCGACGCTCAGCGGGCGAGCTGGCAGGAGGCCCGCGACGCCGGCGCTGCCGCCTGCGACCGCGGCGAGCATCAAGCCGCCCTCGCCCTCTACCGCCAAGCGGCGCAGCTCGATGAGACCTTCGCCGAACTGCGTTTCCAAATCGCCCAGTGCCTCCAAGCCGCAGGCGACCATCCCGCCGCACAGCAAGAATACGCGGCCGCCCGCGACCTCGACGCCCTGCGATTCCGTGCCGACAGCCGCATCAACGCCGCTGTGCGAAACGTCGCTGAGACCCTCGACGCCGTGGAACTCGTCGACGTCGAAGCCGAGAATGCCGAGGCCATGTTCGCGAGCCGGCCTCACGACCTCTTCGTCGATCACGTGCATTTCACCTTCGATGGCAACTACCGAATCGCCCGGCGCTTGGCCGTCGCGATGGAAAAAGTCCTGGCCGACAACGAGCGTCCACGAAAGTCGCAGCACCCGATCCCTTCATTGGATTGGTGCCGCGACTCCCTGGCCTACACCGACTGGGAGGAACTGCTCATCGCCCGCCAGATGCACGCGCGACTCCAGAAGGCCCCGTTCAGCGGCCAGCTCTACAACGATCAGCGGCTGGAACAGTTCAAAGCCAGGATCGAACAACTGGCGAACTGCGCTCAGCCGCCCGACCGGGACCGCCTCGCCGCCGTCTACCGCGCCGCGATCGAGGCGCATGCCGATGATCCAGTTCTCCGCCTGCGCTGCGCCGGCTTTCTGACCAACGCGGGAAACGACCCCGCTGGAGCCGTCGAGCACCTCACCGCCGCCCTCGCCAACACCCTGCCGCAGGACGCCCTCCGCGTCCGCCTCGATCTGGCCGGCGCCCATCAGCTAAGCGGCAATCACCTCCAGACGATCGAGATCCTCCAGGATCTGCTCGACGAACACCCCACGCACCAGAAAGCCCGTGAAGCCCTCGCCACCAGCCTGCTGGCCGTCGGCAAAACGCAGCAGGCCGTCGAGAACCTCGAGCGCGTCGTCACGGATCATCCCGATGCCACCAATGCGCACGTGAATCTCGGCGTCGCCCTGATGCGGCAACGGGACGCCAAACGGGGGCTCCAGCACCTCGAGCGGGCCGTCGCCATCGAACCGGACAGCGGACTGGCCCACTTCAACCTCGCCCTGGCCCTGGCCAACACCAATCAGCCAAAACGCGCCGCCGAACACTTCGCCAGGGCCGCCGAATGCTGCACCCGCGTCGTGGAACTCAATCCCGCGGACCTCCAATACCGCTACATGCTCGCCGTGGCCCTCGAACGGCTGGGCCGGCAAGCGGAAGCCATCGAACAGTACCGCGCCATGCTCCAGCACGACCCGCAAAACCGGCCCGCCCGCCAACGCCTGACCCAACTAGGCGCAGGCTGACCGCCTCCTGTCGGCAGGCAATAGGCCTTTCCCGCGTGTTCCGTGCCTGTCTTCTCAGATTCCCAGCCGGTTCCGCCGGAGCAGGTCATCCTCGCCGCATTCGCGCTGGCTCTGGTAGCCCTTTAGCGGCAGGACGTGCTCGTGAACCGCGTCCAGAATGTCGCACGGATACGGGAAGAACGCGTCCTCGACCTCATCGGCCGGCGTGATCCAGTTGCGGGCGCCGACCACCACCGGCGGGGCGTCCAGATCGTCGAACGCGAGCTGGGCGATCTTCGCCGCCATCGTCTGCAGCACGCTGCCGCGTTCGCAGGCGTCGGAGGCCAGGACGATCTTGCGGGTCTTGCGGACCGACTCGAGCACCTTCGCGTAATCGAACGGCACCAGCGACCGGGCGTCGATGACCTCGCACGAAACGCCGTACTTGCCCTCCAGTTCCTTGACCGCGTCGAGCACGCGATACAGCGTCGCGCCGACGGTCAGGAAGGTCAGATCACTGCCGGTCTTCTTGACGTCCGGCTCGCCGATCGGCACCTCATAGTAACCCTCCGGCACGCCGCCCTCGCGGAACAGCTCCGGCTGATCGTAGATCCGCTGGCTCTCGAAGAAGATCACCGGATCGGTGCCGACCAACGCGGAGAACATCAGGCCCTTCGCGTCGTATGGCGTGGCCGGGAAGACGACCTTCAGGCCCGGAATATGGGCGCAAAGGGCGGTCCAGTCCTGGCTGTGCTGCGCGCCGTACTTCGAGCCGACCGACACGCGGATCACCGCCGGCATCTTGAGCAAGCCGCCGGACATCGACTGCCACTTGGAGAGCTGGTTGAAAATCTCATCGCCCGCCCGGCCCATAAAGTCGCAGTACATCAGCTCCGCGATCACCCGCCCGCCCTCGAGCGCGTATCCGACCGCCGAACCGACGATCGCGCCCTCCGAGATCGGCGTGTTGAAAAGCCGATGATACGGCAAAGCCTCCGTCAGCCCGCGGTACACCGCGAACGCCCCGCCCCAATCGCGATTCTCCTCGCCGTACGCCACCAGGGTCGGATCGACGTAGAACCGGTCGAGGATGGCCTCGAAGATCGCGTCGCGAATGCCCACGCAGCGGGTCTTAGGCAGCGGCTGGCCCTTCTCGTCCAGGCCCGACCGGCTCCGTTTGGCAAGCTGCTGGACGCGCGGGTTCTCCTCCTTGCTCATCAGGACCTCGGGCTTGCGATCCGGGTCCATCGACTCGACCTTCTGGTTCGAGAACATCGTCCGTTCCAGCAAGCAGTTGACCTTCTTGAGGTCCGCCCGCGGCGAAACCTCCAGGTCGATCGCCTTCTTGTACGCCTTGAGGATCAAGCCCGCCACGTGCTGGTTGAGCTTCTCCAGCTCCGCTTCGCTGCAGACGCCGGCTTGCACCAGCGAGCCCGCGTACGTCTTGATCGGGTCCACGTCCTGCCAGGCCTCGACCTCGCTCTTCTCGCGGTACGAGCTGGCGTCCGACGGCGAGTGGCCGCTGAACCGGTACGTCAGCGTGTCCAGCAGCACCGGCCCGTCGCCGTCCGCGATGATCTGCTTCTTGCGGCCGATCGCGTCGATCACCGCCAGCGGGTTGTAGCCGTCAACCCGCTCGGCGTGCATCTGGTCCGGCGCCAGACCCGCGCCAAGCCGGGCCAGAACCTTAAAGCCCATCGTCTCGCCCACCGGCTGACCGCCCATGCCGTAGAAGTTGTTCACGAAGTTCATGATCAACGGCAGCCCGCCGCGATGCTCCTTGTCCCACAGCGTCTTGAACTGGTCCATCGTCGCCAGGCACAACCCTTCCCACACCGGTCCGCAGCCGGCCGACGCGTCGCCGATGTTGCAGATCACCACCCCCGGCTTATGGTTGATGTGTTTGTAAAGGGCCGCTCCGACCGAAATGTCGCCCGAGCCGCCGACGATCGCGTTGTTCGGGTAGATGCCGAACGGCGGGAAAAACGCGTGCATCGAACCGCCCATGCCCTTGTTGAACCCAGCCTCGCGGGCGAAAATCTCCGCCAGCGCGCCGTAGATCAGGTAATCGACGGCCAGGTCCTTGACCGACCCTTGCGCGTCCTTCTCCACCGCCTTCAGGCAGTCGCCGCCGAAGTAGTCCTTCATGATCTCCATCAGCGTCTTGTCGTCGAGCTTTTGGATCGCCGAGAGGCCCTTGGCCAGGATCTCGCCGTGGCTGCGGTGGCTGCCGTAAATGTGGTCGTCTACCGTCAGCAGAAACGCCTGCCCAACCGCCGCCGCCTCCTGCCCGATCGACAGGTGGGCCGGACCGCGATGGTTGTACTCGATGCCTTCGTAGTTGCCGCGAAGCTTGATCTCGTTGAGCATGTTCTCGAACATGCGGATCACCAGCATGTCCCGCTGGATGCGGAACAGGTCGTCCTTGCCGTACCGCTTGAGCTCGTCCTTGACGCTCCGGTTGTACTGGTTGACCGGGATCGGCGAAAACTCGACGTACCCCGGCTGACGCGCTTCGGTCGGATTGATCACCATACTCTTGGGCATTGCTGAACTCCTGTCCGTCTGTTCTGATCGTTCTTAACCGTTTCCGGATTCGGCCTCAGCCGGTCCGGAGCTCGGATGGATGGTCTCGATACCGTGGGAATCCAAAAACTCCCGCCACGGCGCCGGCGGTTCGCTGTCCGTAATCACCCGCGAGATCGCGTCCCACTCCACGATCTTGAACAGCGAGGGACTCAAAAACTTGGCGTGGTCCACCAGCAAAATAGACTCCCGGGCGTTCCGCACCGCCATGCGATACAGGTGCGCGCTCTCGATGTCCGCCGCCGTCACCCCAAACTCCATGCTCAACCCGTCCGCCCCGAGAAACGCTTTGTACCCGCGAAGCTGATCCAACGTGCTCGTCGCCAGGGGGCCGATCGTGTCCATCCGGTCGCTGCGGTACTGGCCGCCGAGGGTGATGATGCTGAGCCCCGGCGTCCCGTTGAGCTCCCCCACCAGCCGCACCGAATTGACGATCACCGACAACCCGCGCTTGCGCTTCAACAGCGGGGCCAACTCAAAGCACGTCGTCCCCGAATCCACGAAAATCTGATCGCCATCGTTGATCAGCTTGATCGCCAGCGAGCCGATCACCCGCTTGGCCTCCACGTTCCGCACCGACTTGGACCCGAACGAGTAATCCACGTTCCGGGGCAGCGTCGCCCCCCCGTAGACCAACTCGATGCGGTTGGTGTCGGCCAGCGACCGCAGGTCACGCCGTACCGTGGCCTCCGAAACGGCCAGCTCGCCGGCCATGTCCTTGACCGTAACATGCCCTCGCTCATAGACTTTCGAGAGAATGCGGTCCCAGCGCTGTTGGGTCGTCAGGCTCATGATGGTCCTGGAATGATTGAACTCTGTCATATATCAGACAACAATTGAGCACAAAATGCAATAACCAAGTCAACATTTTTGCTTGACTGTAAGGCTTTTCTTTCATATTCTCGGATTCGGTCACGCAACGTCGCGGACCCTCTGGAGGATTGGTAGCCCCATGCACACCATCACCATGCCCCAGGCCGGCCCGGCGGTCAAAGACGGCACCGTCGTCCGCTGGCTGAAAAAACCCGGCGACCCCGTCAGCCCGGGGGATCTCCTCGCTATCATAGATACTGAAAATATGCGAGTTGAGCTTGAGTCAGCCAAGGCTGGCGTCCTGGCTGAAATCCTCTGCTCCCAGGGTAAGACGGTCAAGGTCGGCGACGCCCTCGCCACGATAAGCTCTTCTGATGAAAAAGCAGCAGCAAAGAACGCCAAGCAGGAAAAACCTGCCGCCCAGCCAAAGGAGGCACACGCCGTGTCCAACGCCACTCCCGCCGGAAACGTCACCCCCGTCCTGATGCCCAAGGCCGGACAGACTATGGAAGAAGGCACCATCGTCAGTTGGAAGGTCCAGCCGGGCACGCAGATCAACAAGGGCGACATCATCTTCGAAGTCGAAACGGACAAGTCCGTCATTGAGGTCGAAGCCGTCGACGCCGGCCGACTCTCCAAGATCGTCATCGGCGAGGGCGATACCGCCGCCGTCCTGACCCCGGTAGCCTACCTGGCTGACAACGATGCCGACGTGGACGCCTTCATCGCCTCCCAAGGCGGCGAAGCCCCGGCTGCCGAAGCACAGCCGAGTGCCCCGGCCGAAGCACCGGCCATCCAAACCCCGGCCCCAGCGGCCGCTCCGGTTGCCGCGTCGGCCCCGACCACCGCTGAAGGACGGATCAAGGCCTCGCCCGCGGCCCGGCGCGTCGCCCGGGAAAAGGGCGTCGATCTGGCCACCGTCGGACAGGGACGCGGACCCGGCGGACGGATTCTCTCGCAGGACGTCCTGTCGGCCCCAGCCGCGACGGCCCCGGCCGCCCGCCCGGCTCCGGCCCCGCAGCCGGTGGTCGAAGGCGAAGTCGTCCGCCGCCCCATGAGTGCGATGCGCAAGGCCATCGCCCGGAACCTGCTGGCCTCGAAACAGAACATCCCGCACTTCTACATGCGGGCGACCATCGACGCCGACCCGCTGATGAGCTTCTACCAGGGCGAAAAGGCCAAGTACCGCTGTTCGCTCAACGACGTGGTGGTCATGGCTTGCGCCAAGGCGATCCAGGAGTTCCCCGCGTTCCGAAGCCGCCTGGACGGCGACGCATTGATGGAGTTTCCAACCGCCAACATCGGGATCGCGGTGGGCCTGGACAACGGCCTGGTGGTCCCGGTCGTCGTCGCCGCCGACCAGATGAAACTCAAGGACCTGGCCCTCGAAACCCGCCGGCTCGCCGAGCAGGCCCGCGGCGGCAAGATCGAAAACATGGGCAAGGGCGTCTTTACCATCAGCAACCTCGGGATGTTCGGCGTCGAGGAGTTCTCAGCGATCATCAATCCGCCCGAGGCGGCGATCCTGGCCGTGGCCGCCGTCCGTGAAGAGGTCATCGTCAGTGGCGGCACCCTCCGGCCCGGCCGCGTGATGACCATGACCTTAAGCTGCGACCACCGGGTGATCGACGGCCTGCTGGCGGCCAAGTTCATGGCCCGGCTCAAGGAAATTCTGGAGTGGCCCGCCCAGTTGGCCTAGGAGTCTCTCATGGCTGAGCATTACAACATCGCGATCATCGGCACCGGTCCCGGTGGATACGTCGCAGCCCTCAAAGCCGGCGCGATGGGCGCCAAGTGCGCCGTGGTCGAAAAATCCCACCTGGGCGGCACGTGCCTGAACTGGGGCTGCATCCCCTCCAAGGCCCTGCTCGCCTCGGCCGAGCTGATGCACCACATCCAGGACGCCGCGGAACTCGGCATCGACGTCAAAGGCGAAGTCGGATTCGACTGGACCAGGATTCAGGGCCGCAAGGACCGGATCGTCGGCACGCTGCGAAGCGGGATCGGCGCGCTCTTCAAGTCGCGCAAGGTGACGCTGCACCAGGGCCGGGCCACCCTTAACGGCCCGGGCAAGGTCGCGGTGGCCGGCGACGACGGCAAGACGACCGAGTTCACCGCCGACAAGATCATCCTGGCCGTCGGCTCGGTGCCCTCGCGCATCCCCAACTGGCCGACCGATCCGCAACTCGTCTGCACCAGCGACGAAGGCCTCCACTGGAAGGAATTGCCCAAGCGGCTGTTGATCGTCGGCGGCGGCGTCATCGGCTGCGAGTTCGCCTGCATGTTTCAGCCGTTCGGCGTCCAGGTGACGGTGGTCGAGATGATGCCGCACCTGCTGCCCTTCCAGGATGCCGACCTCGGCGCCGCACTCGAAAAGGCCTTCAAAAAACGCGGAATCAAGTGCTACACCGACACCTCGGTCAAGGGCATCGAAACCCCCGGCAACGGCATCAAAGCCGTCCTGAGCAATGGTGAAACCATTGAAGCCGACAAGGTCCTGGTCGCCACCGGACGCTGGCCCAACACCAAGGACATCGGCCTCGAGAGCGTCGGCCTGACCACCGAACGCGGCTTTATCCGCGTCAACGAAAAGATGGAAACGCCGGTCAAGGGCTACTACTGCATCGGCGACGCCAACGGGCGCTGCCTGCTCGCCCACGCGGCCTCGGCCCACGGCGTGACGGCGGTCGAAAACGCCCTCGGCGCCGACAAGGCCTTCGACGCCCCGATCCCCAGCACGATCTACACCTTCCCGGAAATCGCCGCCGTCGGCATGACCGCCGCGGAGGCCCGCAACCAGGGCCTGCCCATCTCGGTCGGCAACTTCCCGCTCGGAACGCTGGGCAAGGCGATGGCGGTCGGCGATCGCGACGGCTTCGTCAAGGTCGTGCGCCATCGCGAAACCGGCCAACTGCTCGGCGTGCACATGATGGGCCACAACGTCACCGAGGTGATCGCCGCCGCCGGCGCGATGCTCCACGAGAAGGTCAGCGTCGAAGAGATGGCCGAAGTCGTCTTCGCCCATCCGACGATCAGCGAGGGCCTCAAGGAAGGGGCGGAGGACGCCCTGAGCATGGCCCTCCACATGGCCCCGCGCAAGGTCGTCCGGGCCAAAGTATAAGACGAACAGCGGGCGCGCCGAACAAGCGGCTTCAACGAGGAATACCATGTCGAACGACGCACTGGCGACGGTACGGGAACTGGGTTCGGTGGACGAGTTGCGGGCCCTGGCCCAACGCGGCTTTGGTCCCTCGATCCGCCCGAAGTCCAACACCCACATCCATCTGCCCCCGAACTTCTCCGCCTTCGAAAGCGTCAAACAGGCGGTCGACCTGGCCGATAAGGAGGGCATCGACGCCCTCGGCGCCACCAACTACTACGACTTCGGCGTCTACGCCGAGTTTGTCGCGCGCACGCAGGAAGCGGGCATCTTTCCGCTGTTCGGTACCGAGATCATCTGCCTGATCGACGACCTGGTCCGCGCCGGCGTGCGGATCAACGATCCGGGCAATCCGGGCAAAATGTACATCTGCGCCAAGGGCATCACCCGCTTCGAGAATCCCACCGCCAAGGCCCATGAGATTCTCGGCACCATCCGCGGCAACGATCAGCGGCGAATGGCCGAGATGATCGGCCGGTTGGAGAAACTCTTCGCCGACGCGGACGTCGCCACCGGCCTCGACGAGCAGAAGGTGATCGGCATGGTGGTCCGCCGCCACGGATCCTCGCCGGAGCACGTCACGCTCCAGGAACGGCACGTCGCCCAGGCCTTCCAGGAGGCGTTCTTCGCCAAGGTTCCCGCCGGAGCGCGTCAGGCCAAACTCACCGAAATCTTCGGCTCGCCCGCCAAGTCCGGTCCGGAAGACTCGGTCAAGGTCCAGGGCGAGATCCGCTCGCAGCTCATGAAGGCCGGCAAGCCCGCGTTCGTGGCGGAAAGCTTCGTCGACTTCGATCAGGCCCGCACGCTGATCCTCGAGCTGGGCGGCATCCCGTGCTATCCGACGCTGGCCGACGGCGTCACGCCGATCTGCGAATATGAAGACCCGGTGGCCAAGCTGATCGACAACATCCGCCAGCACGGCATCCACTGCGCCGAATTCGTCCCCATCCGCAACGAGCCGACCATGCTCGAAAAATACGTCGCGCCGATGCGGCAGGCGGGACTCGTCATCACCGCCGGCACCGAGCACAACACGCTCGACCTGCTGCCGATCGAACCGCAGTGCGTCAAGGGCCAGCCCGTGCCCGAGACGATCGAGGAGATCTTCTGGGAAGGCACGTGCGTCGTCGCGGCCCACCAGTTCCTCCTGACCCACGACCAGACCGGCTTCGTGGACGAAACGGGCCGGCCCAATCGCGACTATCCGACGGCGGAGGAGCGGATCGCCGCCTTCGCCGCCCTCGGACGCGCCGTGATCGGCAAGTACCTGGACAAGTTCAAAGGTTAGGCGAACGCAGCAACCGCGAACGCCTCAAGCAAGGAGCACAAGACCGATGGGTTCCCAAACCGCTTGGCCCACTTTCGCATCCACCGACAGCGACCTCGATATCATCATCAAGCTGTCGCGCTACTACGGCTCGAACGGCGACTACGTCCTGGCCGGCGGCGGCAACACCTCCGTCAAAATCGGCGACCGCCTGTTCGTCAAAGGCAGCGGCTGCGCGCTGGCCGACATCGACGCCGACGGCTTCGTCGAACTCGACCGGTCCGACCTCGAACAAATCCTCGCCAGCGACCTGGGCGAAGACCCAGCCGTGCGCGAAATACGCTACAAAGAGGCGGTCTTGGCCGCCCGCTGTTGCCCCGACAAAGGCCAACGCCCCTCGGTCGAGTCCGTCCTGCACAACATGATGCCGAACAAGTTCGTCGTCCACGTCCATCCGACGCTGGTCAACGTCTACACCTGCTGCGAAACCGGCCAGAAGATCTGCGACGAGCTCTTCGGCGACCGGGTCCTCTGGATACCCTACACCGAACCGGGTCCTATCCTCGCCCAGACGCTGTACGCAGCCATGCGGGACTACACCAAACGCACCGGCCGCCAATGTCCCGACGGCGTGTTCATCGGCAACCACGGCTATATCGTCTGCGGCGACACCGCCGAGGAAGTTCGCGAACGCTTCGATAAGGTGATGGCCAAGTTGCGGGAGCGCCTCGACCAAACGCCGTCGGCCGAACCGTTCGGACCGATCAAGCGCCTCGACGCCGACAAGGTCCGCAAGCTGGTCAACGTCATCGGCCCGGCGCTGCGGGCGTTGCTGGCTGAGGGTGAGACCCTGCGGCTGGTGAACTTCGACGATACCGACATGGTGATGCAACTGGTCGGCGGGGCCGAGGGCAAATCCGCTGCGCTGGCCGGCCCGCTCACGCCCGACCACATCGTCTACTGCAAACCGCTGCCGCTCTGGTTCCAAGCCGCGGGCGACGAAGAGCCCAAGGCACTCGTCGAACGCCTGCGCAAGGACATCAACGCCTACCAGCAGCAGTACGGCTTCCTGCCCAACGTCGTCCTCGTCGAAGGCGCGGGCATGTTCGCCTCCGCGGAGGATCTGACCGGGTCCGAGCGGGCGAGGCTGTTGTATCGCAACGCCATCGAAGTCTCCGCCGGCGCCAAACGCCTCGGCAAAATCCGACCCATGAGCTTCCAGGAGTGGAACTTCATCGAGCACGGCGAGGTCGAAGCCTACCGTCGGGCCATCTCCGCCGGGGCCCGCCGACAGGGCCGCGCCGTCGGCAAGGTCGCCGTGGTCACCGGCGCCGCCCAGGGATTCGGCTTCGAAATCGCCGAAGACCTCGTCCGCCAGGGCGCCTGCGTCGTCCTGACCGACATCAACGCCGAAGGCGTCGCCGCCGCCGCCGAAAAAATCAACGCCGCCGCCAAACGGCCGCAGGCGGTCGGACTGGCCATGAACGTGACCGATGGCGCGTCGATCGCCGGGGCCTTCCATCAGACGATCCGCCGCTTCGGCGGCTTCGATCTGCTGGTCTCCAACGCCGGCGTCCTGAAGGCCGGCAGCGTCAAGGATCAGCCGGAAAAGGACTTCGACTTCGTCACCGCCGTCAACTACAAGGGCTACTTCCTCTGCGTCCAGCACGCCGCCCCGATCCTCGCCGTCCAGCACCTGGCCCGACCGTCCCTCTGGTCCGACATCATCCAGATCAACTCCAAGTCGGGCCTCGTCGGATCCAACCGCAACGGAGCCTACGCCGGCAGCAAGTTCGGCGGCATCGGACTGACCCAGTCCTTCGCCCTCGAACTCGTCGAGGACGGCGTCAAGGTCAACTCAATCTGCCCGGGCAACTTCTTCGACGGCCCGCTGTGGTCCGATCCGAACAACGGCCTGTTCGTCCAGTACCTGCGAACCGGCAAGGTGCCCGGCGCCAAAACCATCGCCGACGTCCGCAAAGCCTACGAAACCAAAGTCCCGATGGGCCGCGGATGCACCACGCCCGACGTGATGAAGGCCATCTACTACCTGATGGACCAGAAATACGAAACCGGCCAGGCCGTCCCGGTCACCGGCGGCCAGGTCATGCTGAGCTGACCGTCTCCACGGAACACCCGATCCCGGTTCTTTGACATCCTCACAGGCGACGAACGCAGCCGCCTCCTCTTCTCCAAAAGAAGACAGCCACGGAACACGCGGTTAATGGTAGGAGGCGTCCTCCGAACGCACCAATCTGAGTCTTCTTCATTCTGACTCCTGGCTTCTTCCCTCGTCCCTCCGCGTGTTCCGCGTGCTCCGTGCCATCCCAAAGGGAAGTCGCACCGACGCACCACCGATCACTGGCGGCCCCGTCGCCCGATGAGTATAATTCGCATTTTGTCCAAAAGTATGACGAACAGTCCAAAAAGGAACGCATAATGACAGCATCTCCCGTCGGCGGCCAACTGCCCCGAACCCAATACGCCGTGCAACTGGTCGGCCCGAGCCAACTGACGCTCAACCGCGAAAAACCCGTCCACCAGCCCGGCCCGCACCAGATCGTCGCCAAAATCGAAGCGGTCGGCCTCTGCTTCTCCGACCTTAAGCTCCTCAAGCAGTTCACCGAGCACGCCCGCAAGGGCGAGGTCGTCCGCGGCATCGAACCGCGCGTCCTCGATGAAATTCCCAGCTACGTCCCGGGAACCAAGCCCACTGTGCCCGGCCACGAAGGCGTCTGCCGGATCGTCGCCGTCGGCGAGAAGGTCACCCGCCACAAGGTCGGCGAACGCTGCCTCATCCAGACCGACTACCGATGGCTACGCACCGCCGCCGGCTCTAACGCCGCTTTCGGATACAATTTCGAAGGCGCGCTGCAGGAATACGTCCTGATGGACGAACGGATGATCATCGAACCGGGCAGCGGCGAACGATTCCTCATCCCGGTCGGCGAAAACCTCGGCGCCTCAGCCGTCGCCCTCGTCGAACCGTGGGCCTGCGTCGAAGACTCCTACGTGAGCCCCGAACGCCGCACCATCAAAGCCGCCGGTCGACTCCTGGTCGTCGCCGACGCCGGCCGCAGAATCCAGGGCCTTGCCGAATCCTTCGCCGCCGAAGGCAAGCCCGCCTCCGTCACCTGCGCCTGCGCCGAACCGCAGCAGCGTCAAGCCGTCGAAGCCCTCGGCATCCCAAAAGCCGAAGAAACCGAATTCGACGACATCGTCTACTTCGGCTCCGACAAGGCCACCATCGAATCGCTCAACGACAAACTCGCGCCCAACGGCATCATCAACATCGTCCTCGCCGGACACAAAATCGGCCAGCCGGTCATGGTCGGCGTCGGACGCGTCCACTACGGCATGACCCGATGGATCGGCACCACCGGCGCCAGCGCCGCCACGTCCTACGAATCCATCCCCGCCACCGGCGAGCTCCGGCCTGGCGAAAAGGCGATCGTCGTCGGCGCCGGCGGACCCATGGGCCAGATGCACGTCATTCGCGACGTCTGCGCCGGCGTCCCCGACCTGACCCTCGTCGCCACCGACTTCGATGAGGAACGCCTCGAATCCCTCCGCCGTAAGGCCCAGCCGCTCGCCGACGCCAACCGCGCCACCCTCCGCATGGTCAACCCGCAAAAACAAAAACTCGACGAGACCTTCACCTACTTCGCCCTCATGGCCCCGGTGCCCGCCCTCGTCGCCGACGCCATCCGCTCGAGCGCCGACCGCTGCCTCATCAACATCTTCGCCGGCATTCCCGCTCCGGTCAAACACGAGCTCGACCTCGACGCCTACATCGCCAACCGCTGCTTCATGTTCGGCACCAGCGGCTCGGTCATCCGCGATATGAAGATCGTCCTCGAAAAAATGGAACAGGGACGCCTCGACACCGACTGCTCCGTCGACGCGATCTCCGGCATGGCCGGCGCCGCCGACGGCATCGCCGCCGTCGAAAACCGCACCCTCGCCGGAAAAATCATCGTCTACCCCATGCTCCACGACGTGCCGCTGATCCCCCTGGCCAAACTCGACGAACGGTTCCCCTCCGTCGCGGCCAAACTCGAAAACGGACAGTGGACCGCCGCCGCCGAAGCCCAACTCCTCAAAACCGCCGGAGCGTAAGATGGACTACATCGCCAGCGCCAAACGCGTGATCGAACTCGAAGCCGAAGCCGTCGCCGGGCTGACCTCCGTCCTCAACGGGAGCTTCCAACGCGCCGTCGAACTGATCCTCGGCGTTAAGGGCCGCGTCGTCGTCACCGGCATGGGCAAAGCCGGACACGTCGCCCGGAAAGTCGCCGCCACCTTCGCCTCCACCGGCACGCCCGCCCTCTTCATGCACCCCGCCGAAGGCATCCACGGCGACCTCGGCATGATGACCGCCGACGACGTCGCCCTCGCCTTCTCGCACAAGGGCCAGACCGAAGAGGTCCTGCGGATCATCCCCTACCTCAAGCACGTCGGCGTTCCCCTGATCGCCGTCACCTCAAACCCCGACTCGGAACTCGCCCGCCACGCCGAAGTCACCCTCGCCCTCGCCATCCGCCGCGAAGCCTGCCCCCTCGGCCTCGCCCCCACCGCCAGCACCACCGCCATGCTCGCCCTCGGCGACACCCTGGCCATGGTGTTGCTCGAAGCCCGCGGCTTCAAGGCGGAGGAATTCGCCATGTACCATCCCGGCGGCTCGCTCGGCCGGCGCCTGCTGACCAAGGTCGGCGACCTGATGCACACCGGCGACGAAAACCCGGTCGTCCGACTCGACGCCCCGCTCCGCGAAGCCGTCCTCGTCATGACCCGCACCAA
>JAAYCJ010000209.1 GCA_012729815.1 Phycisphaerae bacterium
AATGGGCGGTACAGGGCTCGAACCTGTGACCTCATCCACGTCAAGGATGCGCTCTAGCCAACTGAGCTAACCGCCCAAACTGCCAATAATCTTACTCAGGGGGTTTGTCCCCGTCAAGGTGCAGACGGAAAAAATGTGTGGCTGAACTTGTGAATGATGAATTGAGCTTGACCGACCGTGTGGGGGTGGCTAGACTGATGCTTGGTCAAGCTTACCTTAATGGGTGGAGATTGCCATGGTTGAAGCAGGTGAGAGCATCACGAGTCCTCGCAGTCCGCTCAAATACATCGGGATCGGCTGTCTGGGCGTGGTGATTGTACTAGCCGTTCTGGTCGCCTACATCGCGTGGAACTGGCGTGCGTGGTCGGCCAATCAAATCCGCGAACGGGTCATGCTGATCGTCGAGACCTCCGGACTGCCCCAGCCGCAGCGGGAGGCCATTCTCGCCGACGTCGACGCCCTGGCTGAGCAGTTCAAAGCCGGTGAGGTGTCGACGGACGAACTCAGAATGATCGCGGAGCAGCTTCAGGGAATCCTGCCCGCCGCCCTCGTCTACACCTTCGAGGTCAAGTATCTGCCGCAGTCGGGCCTCGACGAGCAGGAGATGCAGGAGGCTGCGCTGACCGCCCAGCGTTACGCCCGCGGACTGGTCGAAGGCCGGATCTCGGACGAGTCCATGCAGAAGATCGTGCCGATGATGACCAAGGAGACTCCGCAAGAAGGCGATATCCTCAAAACGGAGATGAGCGACGAGCAGGTGCGGGACATTCTGGCGATCATGACTGAGCAGGTCGAAGCCGCCGGCATTCCGGCGGAACCGTACGTCGTCGATTTCGCGACAAGGATCGACGCAGCTATTACGTCGGTGCTGGGTGCGGACTGGAGCCCGACGGCGGGTCCGGTCGAACCGGCGGCCACGCAGCCGACTACCACGCCGGCTGAGCAGGGACAGTAGTCAGGTAACGCGGAGCCCGTCGCCGCGATGAACCCGCCGATCGGGCGATCTCGGGCGAACGGGCTGGACACCGGCAGGGGGGGTCGCTACCATCCCCGGTGCCCGGTGTGCAACAGGTGCACGAACGTCACAAGGAGGCTGTCATGACGCAACGACTGAGACTTTACTATAAGAACGTCACCGACGAGGCGATCGGCGAAGAGCACGGCATCGCTCGCGAGGAACTCGACCACCACAAGGACCAGGTCGCCAGGGTGGTGGCCGACCTGAACCGCCAGGGCAAGAACGGCGAGTTGCCGTACCGCAAGCTGCCATACGACACCGCCATGCACGATCAGGCCCGCCGGCTGGCCGACGAGCTTAGCCCATCCTGCAGGAACTTCGTGGTGCTGGGCATCGGCGGCTCGGCGCTGGGCAACATCGCCCTCCAGACCGCGCTGAACAAGCCGTTCTACAACCTCATGCCGCCCGAACAGCGGGGCGGACCGCGCCTCTTCGTCATGGACAACGTCGATCCGGTCGAGTTCGAGGCCATGCTCGAACTGGTCAAGCCGGAGCTCGAGGATACGATCTTCAATGTGATCAGCAAGTCGGGCGAGACGGCTGAGACGGCTTCCCAGTTCCTGATCGTCCGCCACCTGCTGCTTCAGCGGTTCGGCAAGAAGGGCCTGGCCAAGCACCTGGTCGCCACGACCGATCCAGCGGGCGGCACGCTGCGGCGGGTGGCCGACGAGGACGGGCTGCGAACCCTCCAGGTGCCGCCCGGCGTGGGCGGCCGGTTCAGCGTGCTCTCGCACGTCGGGCTGCTCTCCGCCGCGGTCTGCGGGATCGACACCGAGCAGCTTCTGGCCGGCGCGGTCGACATGGACAAGCGGGTCAGCGAGACCGACCTGTTCGCCAATCCCGCCGCCATGTACGGCCTGATCCAACTGCTGTTCTACCAGCGCAACAAGCCGCTGTCGGTCATGTTCCCCTACAGCCATCAGCTCAAGGACCTGACCGACTGGTACCGCCAGCTCTGGGCCGAAAGCCTCGGTAAGGAACGGACCTTCGACGGCAAGACCATGCGGATCGGACCCACGCCCATCAAGTCGCTCGGCACCACCGATCAGCACAGCCAGGTCCAGCTCTACCGCGAAGGGCCAAACGACAAGGTCTTCACGTTCCTCTCCGTCGAGCACTTCGACGACCCGTGCCCGATCCCGCCGGAACTCGCCGAGGAGCCGGGCTTCAAGTACCTCGGCGACAAGACCCTGGCCGAACTGATGCGGGCGGAGAAGGTCGGCACCGAATACGCCCTGGTCAAGTCGCGTCGGCCGTGCCTGACCATCACGTTCCCCAAGGTCAACCCCTACACGGTCGGGCAGTTCATCTACATGCTCGAGGTCGCCACCTCGATCGTCGGAACGCTGTTCAACATCAATCCGTACGATCAGCCGGCGGTCGAACTGGGCAAGAAAGCCACCTTCGCCCTCATGGGCCGCGAAGGGCATGAGGAACTTCACGAGGAGTTGAAGCCGTACGCCGAGAAAGACGCGGACTACGTGGTGTAGT
>JAAYCJ010000210.1 GCA_012729815.1 Phycisphaerae bacterium
CACGAGCATCAGCGCGGCGATCGGGATACTGGGCGGGACCGGAGTGGAGGACTTCATCCAGATCCTGGGTGTGGCCGGGACGGTGGTGAACTACGACTTCATCGGCGCCGACAACACAGGCGCGGAGTTCACGAATGTGGGTTCCTTTGTGCTTCCGGAGCCGGCGAGCCTGGGCCTGCTGGCATTGGGCGTGCTGGGTCTGCTTCGCCGCCGGTAATCCGGTGGTGCGTAAGCGGGCCGGGCATTTCCGGTTCGATTGAGTGAACGCATCGAGGGCCCGGGAGGACGACAAAAAGCGTCCTTCCGGGCCCTTGCCTTGCGCGGTGGGTGGAGGGGGCCGAGGGGTGCTCGGAGTTCGAATCTTCGATTTCTGATTTGTGATTTCTGATTTGACATTCGAGATATGGCGATGTGGGATCGGTTTGACCGGCGACTCTTCTTCGGGCGTCTGACTTCTGACTTCTGACTTTTCCGTCCTCCTCTGCTCACTTCGCCCGCCTTGACCACCCGGCTGGAAAAATGGGTGGGAAAACCGGGACCAATGACGGCAAAATGGACATCCGCCGGGCGAATTCCGGGTCTTCCATGCTGAATTCCGAGTTCCGAGTTCTGAATACTCTTCTCCGTTCCCCGGTAACCATCTGCATCATCATAAGTTATATTGATAGCCGATCCACCGCGACCCGGCGGTCCCGTCGTCGGGCGGGCCCAAAAACTGCGGGGGGCAACGAATACCCTTGACACACATCAGCCATTCTGGTAAAAAGAACATCGGTGGTGGAAAGACTCGATCCATTCCATTCCACATCAACAGGGAGAGAGGGGCCTGGCATCAGGTCCCTTGGGTGTCGTGTCCGCGCGAGGGGCTGATCGCCCGGTGTGTCTTTTCTGTGTTCAACAGGCGTATTTGAACCGCCAGTGAGACACGCACTGGGAAAGATCATGAGGAGTTGAAAAATGAAGAAGGAGAAGGTACTGCAGGCATTGGTGGCTGTGGCGGTCACAGCCGTAGTGATCCTGGGCCCATCGCAGGCATTGGCCACGACTTGCCTGCCGACGTTGACTGGGGCGCCGTACTCGTATGACTTGCAGCAGACTAACGACCCGGTGGCGGGCACCAGTCATGTGACCATGGCGGCCTTATCTTCGGCCATCCCGGCGGGCTTTGGCGGGTTCGATCCGAGCGCGACGACGAGTTTCGGCCAGGACTTCACCTTGGGCGCGACGGTGACGTGGAGCAGCGGCACCGAACTGGGTCTGGCCGCCCGCGCTAATCCCAGCCAGATGAACTTCTACTATGCCGGGTTCAATCCGATCAACAACTACTTCGCGCTCGTGCAGATCGTTGGAGGGACCGAGATCACCAACCTCGATACGGCGAATCTGGCCGGAGTCATCACCTCGGGCCAGGCTTGGGACATCACCCTGACGGTGGACGGCAGTTCGCTGGCCGCTACGTTGAGCCAGGGCGGGTCGCCGCTCGCGTCCCTCTCGTATACGGATACGCAGGACGCGGAGTACCCGGGGGATCCGGTGTTCTCCGATGGCCAGTGCGGTGTGTTCATGTTCAAGAAGAGCCTAGACACGATTTCGGGTGAGTGGAGCAATGCCTACATCGTTCCCGAGCCGGCCACACTGGGCCTGTTGCTCCTCGGCGCTCTGGGCATCGTCGCCCGGGCGCGCAAGGGCCGGGTTCTTTAGTGGAGGAGTAAACCCTATAGAAGTAAGGAGATGAACACATGAGAAAGAGGAGTTTGTTCGCAGCCTTGCTGGTGGTTGGCCTGTGCGGCTCATGGGCCGCAGCCAGCGACCCGGTCCCCATGCCGGCGGTTTCGGTCGAGCCGTCCTTCCTGGCTCCGTACGTTACGCTGGTCCAGAGCAGCGACGCCAATGGCCGGGACATCGGCATGGCGGCCACGAGCGCCGCGGTGCCGTACGCGGCCGGCGCCGCCGCCGTTCCGGTCGGGTTTGGGAATGACTATTCCCAGACCGCGACCCTGTCGTGGAGCAACAATACCGAGTTGGGGCTCCTGTGCCGCGCGGACGTAGGCAATTCCAATTTCTACTACGCGGGCATGAACCCTAACAACAAGTACTTTTGTATCGTGAGGGTCACGAACGGCACGGACATCGAGAACCTGGCCACGTTCCAGTATCAGGGTTTCGACTCGAATCTATCGTATGACATAACCCTGTCCTGCGAAGGCAGCAGCCTGATCGCGACCCTTCGCCAGGGTTCGACCTACGTCGAGGTCCTGAGGGCCACCGATACCAACTTCACCACCGGCCAGTTGGGTGCCTTCATGTTCAAGCCCTCTGGAAGTTCGGACGATCCGGCTGGCCAGTGGGACGACGCGATGGTCAGAGATCCACTCCAGTTGCTTCCGGGTGACGCCAACATGGACGCGACGGTCTCGGCTGGCGACTTGGCGATCCTGGCCGCCAACTACGGAAACGACGAGACCACACGCTGGATGTTGGGTGAGTTCAACGGCGATGGTTCCGTTGGTGTCGGCGACCTGGCGATCCTGGCCGCCAACTATGGCCGCGGCCGGGATCCCTACCCGGCTCCTCCGGCGGCGACTCCGGAACCGGCGACGCTGGGTCTGCTGGCGTTGGGCGTGCTGGGTCTGCTGCGGCGTCGGTAGGACGTTTGTGAGCGTCCGCGGCGGCTGGTCGGCCGCCGCGGATACACCCTCCGGGGTGTTGGTC
>JAAYCJ010000211.1 GCA_012729815.1 Phycisphaerae bacterium
ACCGCGGTCGGACCAGGGCACTCGATCCGCTGCGCGTACTACGAGCATGAACGGCGGCCTGTGGAAACGTGGGATGTCCACGCCGGGCTGGAGATCGGCGTCGTGCTGGAGGGGCAGATGATCCGCCACTGGCCCGGACTGACGCGGCGGCTGGGAGCGGGCCAACTGTGGCTCTGCGACGCGATGGAGGCTCACGGTTTCTCGGTCCCGAGGGGCCAGGCCAAGGTGGTGGTGGCCGTGGTCTGGCCGGGCGCGGTGGCCATCTCCTCCCTGGCCGGCCCGTTCGATTTCCTCGGCCTCTTCAAGATTCCTCCCGATCGCCGGCCGCGGATCGCGCCGCCATCCGCTCGTCGCTCGGTTTTGGCCGCTGGAAGAGAGTTCATCAAAACGCTCCGGCACGAGACGTTCCGTGAGCAGGAACTCCTGCTTCGTGTGCAGTTGCTGCTCCTGGAGGTCTCCCGGCACTCGGATCAACCGGCAACCGCGCACCGGGACAGACGGCCGGAAGGCCTGGAGCGAATCCTGCCCGCACTCAAGCTTCTGGAGGACGGACGCGAGAAACTGGTCACTGTCGATCACGCCGCCCAGGCGTGCCACGTCAGCCGCTCGCTGTTCACCCACCTGTTCCGCGCCGCCATGGGCACGGGCTTCGCCGACTACGCCCGGCGGCGACGACTCGCCCAGGTCGCGGTCGAGCTTCGTTCCGGACGCACGAAGCTCTCAGCCCTGGCGCCGCGCTACGGCTACGTGGACGCCGCCCACCTGAGTCGGACATTTCGACGCTACTTCCACATGACCCCGCGCGACTACCGCGACCGGGCAGGATCGGAAAACCGGGCCGCCGCGATTGACACCCATCGTCAACGTCGATAGACTGACCAGCGAACCGGCAGGAGCGCAGATGAAGCTTTCAGTGGTCATACCCGTATACAACGAGGCCGGCACGGTCGAGGAAATCGTGCGCCGCGTCGAAGCGGTGGACCTGGAAAAGGAGATCGTTCTCGTCGACGACTGCTCGACCGACGGCACCCGCGGGATCCTGAGCCGGCTGGCGACCAATGAGCATGTCCGAGCGTTGTATCACGAAAGGAACCAGGGCAAGGGCGCAGCGTTGCGGACGGGCTTTGCCGCGGTGACGGGCGACATCGTGGTGGTCCAGGACGCCGATCTCGAGTACGACCCGCAGGAGTATTCCCGCCTGATCAAGCCGATCGTCGACGGCAAAGCCGATGTGGTCTACGGCTCGCGGTTCGCCGGCGGCGAGTCCCACCGCGTCCTGTACTTCTGGCACTACGTGGGCAACCGCTTCCTGACCTTCGTCTCAAATTGCTTCACCAACCTGAACCTCTCCGACATGGAAACCTGCTACAAGGTGTTCCGGCGGGAGGTGATCCAGTCGATCCGCATCGAGGAGAACCGCTTCGGCTTTGAGCCGGAAATCACAGCCAAGGTCGCCGCCAAACGCTGCCGCGTCTACGAAGTCGGCATCTCCTACGCCGGCCGGACCTACGAAGAAGGCAAAAAAATCGGCTGGAAAGACGGCGTCCGCGCCATCTGGTGCATCGTCAAGTACAACCTCAAGGCCAGACGTACATGGTAGATCACCCGTCAGTCGGTGGGTGTAACCCCAACCGCTTTAAATACCTCCTGATCTCGACCATCCTTGGCCGGTTCATCTTGAGACGTGCAACCGTTGCCCGGCCGACGGCGCTGCGAGGCTCGATCGTCAGAGAGTCGAACGACCAGCGGAAATGATCGTCCCACCGATCCTGACGAGGGTTGAAAAACGGAACCTCCCGTCCGCTGGTTGGGTCCACCGCTGTGACGCTCGATCCCTTCGAGGCATTGCAGCGTGGACAGGCCCAGGCAAGGTTGCCCGCTTCGCTGCTTCCCCCTTTATTCACCGGGATCACGTGATCGCAAGCAAAGGAGGCAACCTGGGTCCGTTCGTCCGTCCGGCAGTATTCACACTTGCCGGACGCACGATGTCTCACCAGATCACGAAGATGGTCAGGTATGTGAGGAGAACTCAACCCGCATGCCCGCGGTCGCGTCAGTCCACGTGGCGTTGCAACACCACAAGGTTCAGATCGTCCAGGTAGTCCAGCATCTCGTCGAGGTCCGCCTGCTCCTGATCCGAGAGCAACCCGCTCTTGCTCTTGACAATCAGCTCATCCAGGTGTCTCTGAATCAGAGCGGGAACCTTCGGAACAGCCAACTGCTCCCCCCCCGGCGCCGCCAATTCACTTGCCGACGGACCTCGCGTATGTTTCCTCGACTTTCTCGACATCATCAAACTCCCGCCTCATCACCTTGCCCTACTCCAAATTGTAACCGACGTTCATTCGCCTGGCAATGCTGCCGACAGAACAGACAGCCCTTATTAATGTATTATAAATAAACAACGACATCTACCGCGAAACGCGGGCGGAGGCGCCTTTGGCGGCCTTCGCGGCTTCTTCGCGGGTGGCCCAATTCATATCGCCCGGGAACGTGTGGGCCAGGGCCGAATAGGCGCCCGCGAACTCCGCGATCTCCTGGCCGTCTTGTCTGCCCTCGAGGAACGAGGCGATGACCGCTGAGGCGAAGCTGTCGCCGCCGCCGAGACGGTCGACAATCTCCAGGTTCTCGTAAGCCTTCGAGGTGTACAGCCGCGTCCCGTCGTAGAGGATCACCCGCCAGTCGTTGAGCAGGCCGGTCTTGGCGTCGCGAAGGGTCGTGCCAATCCACTGAATATTCGGGAACTTCTTTTTGACTTCAACGGCGACCGGCTCGTAGCTGGCCGGGTCGAGCTTCGCGTAGTTCTGGTCAATTCCAGCGGCCTTGACACCAAGCGCCTTCTCGAAATCCTCCTCGTTGCCGATCATCACTGAGATGTACGGCGCGATCTGCGAATTGACTTCGATGGCCCGCTTCGACGGCCAGAGCTTGGAACGGAAGTTCAGGTCATAGCTGGTGGTCACGCCCATCTCAGCCGCCATGCGGAAGACCTTGACGGTGGTCTCGGCCACCGTCTCCGAGAGGGCCGGCGTGATCCCGGTCCCGTGCAGCCAGCGGGTCTGGGACAAAAGGCTCTTCCAGTCGACCATGTCGAAGCTCATGCCGCTGATCGCCGAATAGGCCCGATCGTAGACCACGTTGCTCGCCCGCGGCCCGGCCCCATGTTCCAGGAAATACAAGCCGTTGCGAACCTTGCCGATCCCGTCGAACTCGGTCCAGACCACCTGCGAGGTGTCCACGCCGTGGGTGCGGGCCTCGCCGGCGATGAACCGGCCGACCCAATTGTCGACCAGGCGCGAAGCCCACGCGGTCCTATGGCCCAGCCGGGCCACGTTGACCGCGACGTTCCACTCAGCCCCCGCCGCGGTAACCTCCAGATGCCTCGCCTGCTCGAGTCGCATCCGATCCGGAGCCGCCAACCGCACCATGCACTCGCCGAACGTCACCAGATCGAAACCCATCGCGACCTCCTTCGCTCCAATGGCAAAGCGGCACGGCCGGTGAGCCAGCCGTGCCGCCGTTCGTTACGGTCAGGAATATCCCGAGAGCGCCGGGACTAGACTTCCTTCGCCTTGATCCACTTCATCATGCGGCGAAGCTGCTTGCCCACCCGCTCGATCAGCGAATCGTAGTCCTTCTTGTAGAGGGCGTTGAACGTCGGACGGCCCGCCATGTTCTCCAGGATCCACTCCTTGGCGAACTCGCCGTTCTGGATCTCGCCGAGAATCTTCTTCATCTCCTGGCGGGTCTGCTCGTTGATGATCCGCGGCCCGCGGGTCAGGTCGCCGTACTCCGCGGTGTTCGAGACGCTGTACCGCATGTAGTTGACGCCGCCCTGATAGAACAGGTCAACGATGAGCTTCAGCTCGTGCATGCACTCGAAGTACGCGATCTCCGGCTGGTAACCCGCCTCGACCAGAGTGTCGAACCCGGCCTTGACCAGAGCGGTCACGCCGCCGCACAAGACCACCTGCTCGCCGAACAGGTCGGTCTCGGTCTCCTCGGCGAACGTCGTCTCCAGGACGCCCGCGCGGGCGCCGCCGATGCCGGCCGCCCAGGCCAGACCGATCTGCTTGGCCTTGCCCGAATGGTCCTGCTGGATCGCGATCAGGCACGGCACGCCGCCGCCCTTCTCGAACTCAGACCGGACCAGGTGGCCCGGACCCTTCGGAGCGATCATGATCACGTCGATGTTCTCCGGCGGAACGATCTGCCCGAAGTGGATGTTGAACCCGTGACAGAAGCCCAGCACCTGGTTCTCTCGCAGATTCGGCCGGATCTCGCTCTGGAAGACGCGGGCCTGGACCTCATCGGGCAGCGTGATGATGATCAGGTCGGCCTGCTTGGTCAGTTCGGCGGCCGAAACCGGCTTGAAGCCGTGCTCGACGGCCAGCTTGTGGTTCGGCGTTCCGGGCAGGTCCGAAACGATCACGTTGACCCCGCTGTCACGCAGATTTTGGCTGTGGGCATGGCCCTGCGAGCCGTATCCGACGACGCCGACCGTCTTACCCTTGAGGGTCCCCAGATTGGCGTCGTTTTCGTAGTAAATGGTAACGGCCATCAAATATCTCCTTTCACTGATCTCTGCCGGCGTCATACGGCCGCCGCAAAAAAACGCAAACATAGAATGTAGCGTCCGGGCGGGTCAAATGCAATTCAGAAATGGCGATGCGAAAACGCGAATTTCCTTGATTTGGGCCAGGGTCCGGTATTGAATAATCTCACGGTAAGTTCCCCAGGTGGAGGTTACGGCGATGAAGACTGGCAAGTGGCTCTTGCTCACGGCGGCGATTGCGTTTGTCACCGGGTGCGCCCAGCAACCCAAGGAATTCGAGCCGGTGCGTCTGGAGAAGGCGATCGACCTGTCCCAGACCCAGTACAAGCAGGTCGACCTGACCACGGCGACCGAAGTGGACCTGGTCGAGGAACTCCACAAGGTCCGGGCCGACTACCGCCGGCTGCTGGAGATCATGCTCCAGTGGTACATGGACCGGGGTTACTACCAGAAGGCCCAATGGGCCCAGCGTGAACTGGAAGACCTCAAGGACGTGCGGACCTACAACTACCTGACCCCCATC
The DNA here is from genome assembly GCA_012729815.1 of Phycisphaerae bacterium. Taxonomy (NCBI): domain Bacteria; kingdom Pseudomonadati; phylum Planctomycetota; class Phycisphaerae; species Phycisphaerae bacterium. The sequence goes on from JAAYCJ010000211.1 coordinate 5,079, forward strand.
GACGTGGTCCAGATCCCGGAGCAGGGCGCGACCGTCGCGGTCGCCGAGGCCGAAACCCTCTTCGAGCAGGCCCAGAAACTCCGCAAGGAAGGCGAGATTCTCCCCCTGGTCACCAACAAGGATAAACTCCGCGACGCCCTGGACATCTACCGCCGGATCGTCAAGGATTACCCGCAGAGCACGGTGGCCCCGGATGCGGCCTACTACGCCGCAGAAATCCTCAAGGAGCACTTCCAGGAAGACCTCCAGGCCATCGAATACTATAAACTGGCCCTGAAGCTCAACCCCGACATCCGGCGCAAAGTCCGCTTCCAGATGGCGGTCATCCTCGACTTCCGCATGCACGACCGGTCGGAGGCCCTCAAGATGTACCGCCGGGTGCTCGAGGAGGAAGCCGACATCGACCAGACGAATACCGAGTTTGCCGCCCGCCGCATCAGCCAACTCCTGGAAGAGCAGAACGCGGAGAACGGAAGCGCCGCGGCTGAACCCCTTACGGAGTAGCCGTCCGCATCGGCCCGGTCGCAACGCTCATCGGCATCCGCACCCCGCCGGTTGCCCCTGTCGGCCTCTTGGCTTCATGCAGGGTCCGATATTATTCGGACGACGCGTAGCTGTATTCCTGGATCGCCGTCATCGGCTCGGGTGACGGAAACCGCTGTGAAACCTTGTTCGACACCCGTTCCGAAGGCTCGAACGTCAGGACGTACCTCGGCGGCAGGCGCAGCGGCTCGTTGGTCCGGGGGTTTCTGGCCACCCGTGAGGCCCGCCGGCAGACCTTGAAGGTCCCAAAACGCCGGATCTCGATCCGTCCGTGCTCCAGAGTCGCCTCCACAATGCCGTTGAGCACTTCGGTGACCACCCGCCTGGCCCGGGCGCTGTCCAAGTCGTGACGTTCCGTGAGCTGCTTGATAATATCGTTCTTCGTCCGAATCATTGTGACCCCCTCTATTTACAACAAACACCCCTGTGAGACAACCGTCCATTTTATCAAGACGAGGCTGTAAGTCAACGGGAAAAAAGAAGTTTCGGCAAACAGGGGGACATCGGGACAAACCGGTAACGAAATGCCTAGACACGCCCGCCCGGCCGCCGAAGCCGGGCTTTCCACCAGTTGTCCACACCGCGCCGCGATCATGGCCCTGAATTAAAGACGGCCCTCGCCTCAAGCCGATGTAGTGAGGGCACGACCAGAGAGGTCGTGGCGACCAGCGCGAGGCCGAACGAAAGGAAACATGATGACCAAGCAGGAATTGATCGGCAGGATCGCAACGATCAATCGTTCGGCCAGGGCGGAGTTCCTGGCAGAGTTCAGCGAAGCGGAGCTTCAGCAGTATTTGAACAATCTGGAGGCGGTCTGGGGCGATTTCAAGGCCCAATTCGTGACCAACGAAGCCGAACCGTCGGAGAGCGTCGAGCTTGAGGCAGCCCTCGTTGCCGGCTAGCTAAACGCCTGTCCCAAGGAGGATTGCGGGCAGATCGGCAACCACTGGAGAACCACGGACGGTTTTGCACAATTCATCAACGTCTTGGGCCGCATGCAGGATCAAGCCTGGTGACGGGAGAGAACCCGGGACGGTTGAACCAGAACCCCCTTCCGCTCCTCCAACCCCTTGCCATCCGCCGAGACTTCCATCGGAAAGACATTATCGGAACCGCAAATGACCCGTTAAGGGTCCAACCAAGACCGGAGCACGCGTGCGTCGGTCTCGGTTTTTATCGGAACCACCTTGCCGTACCACCCCTCAATGCTCAGCCAGCCACCAAACTCCTGGACCTACAGACCCAGTCGTTCCCCAAGGCGGGTTCTGCGCTTTTTGTACGTTTTGTGCGGTTGTCAAAGAGCATCCGGCCGCTGACCGTGCGGGCGTTGCGGCCTCGATAAAGATGTCCGGCGAATCACGAAAAGTCAAATCGGGATGCATTTCGGCCTGCGGTTTTTCCTAACCGATGAGGGCCGAAGAGATTGCGATGCCGGGAAAATCGGGGCAGGGCCCGGGGCGAACGGGAATACCCCAGAGACTTCCACAGGAACGCAGAGACTTCCGCGTGCCGCGGGGGGGCGGACGGCTTGTGCGACCGGTGCCATTCACCGTGTTCGAAAGCCAGCCCGCCAGGCGAGACTACTGCGATCCGGGTGTCATTGATCGCAGCAGCGCGACGGCACCGGGCGGCACGAGGTAGTCGGTGCCGTTTTCGGCGGGCTGAGGGTCTTGGAGAACAGCTTGCCCGACCGGCTTGCAGTCGCCTGGGAGGGTCAGTCGCGTCGGATGGTCAGGGTCGCCGCAGACGAGGACATAGCCCCTGGTGAACGGGAAGACGCGGGCCTTGGGAACTGCGGGATAGACCACGTCCAGACCGGCGTGCCGAAGGGCGGAAAGAAGCAGCCTCTCATCGTTTTCCGCGCGTCCGATGCGCGGAGCCAGGGCCAGCAGGCTCCACGGTCCGTCACTCACGATGGCGGCGCGGTCGTCGAGTTGGGCGAAAACGACGGCGGTTGGGGCGAGGTCCGGTTGGCTGGGCAGGAACTGGTCGGCGGTGACGACGGCGGCCAGCGCATCGCCACGCTTGAGGAAGCCGAAGTCGGCGAGGAATTGCACCGACGCGGTATCGCGGGTGCCCAGTTCGACGGGCCCGCGCGTGATGCCGGCGTCATCGAGGGTGTTGGTGACGCGAATCGCGATGACGTTGTCCTCGCCGAAACGGACCAAGCGCTCGGGCAGGACGTATCGCCGCGGCGCAATCCACCAGTTGGACGTGTCGGTGCCCGTGCGCCCGATCGGCTCGCCGTTCAGGAAGCACTCGTCCGTGTCGTCAATGGCGCCGATGCGGAGCGCGATCTCCTTGCTCCGCCAGGCCTCAGGGATCGTCACGTGGAAGCGATACCACCCGTCGCCCAGGAAGTACTTGCGCGAGCCCATGATCTCCAGTTCGCCCCAGGTGCCGGGAACGGGCTTGGTCGACCAGGCGGAGTCGTCGTAGTCGCCGCCGGACCACTTTTCGGTCCCGGCGAGGCCGGCATCGTCGTAATGGAACCTGGCGCTGCCTTCGAGGCTGATCACGCCGACGGCGTCACCGGCCTGCGCCGCCGAGGCCGGGGCCTGACCGAGGATAAACCGCCGGTGGTCGCGGAACCAGCCAACGAGGCCCTCCGGCCAGACCCGACCGTAGGCGTCGCGGACCGGCGACCCGAACAAAACGGCGGGGATCCCGGCAGCGTCAAGGGCGTCGAGCAGACCCGGGTGAGCGAAGGTGAGGTTGGCAACGGCCAGTTTGTAGCGACCCAGCACCTCGGCGTGTTCGATGACGTAGTGCTCTTCGAACACATGATACCTGACGCCGGCGCGGTCAATGATGGCGAGCACGTCGGAGATGCAGGTCTCCTGCATGGTGGCGCGGAGTCGCGTCGGCTCGATCACAACGACCTGTGGAACCGGCTCCGTGAACTGCGGTTCGGCAGTGGTGAAGAAATCGGCGATCATCGGCACGTAGCGGGTGGAGGGTTTGAAGTCGGCCGCGTCGTTCTCCCAGAGCATCCCGCCGCCCCACCGTCCGTAGTCGGCGAAGATGCACAGGCCGGAGTTGAGCAGCTTCTGGATGAGGAACGCCCCGTAGCGGTCCTCAGCGGGGTATTCGGAGTCGCTGGAAGGCGTGCCGAGGGCAACGGCCTTGAGAACCTGGTACCCAGCGGCGCCGTAGTGACTGCCGAGAAAGACGCTGGCGTCAGTGCGGGCCTGGATGATCGATTGGTAGCTCAGGGAAATGGGGTCGTGGTTGAACTCATCGCCGATGATATACTGCTGCATGAAGGTCGCGGCGGGAATCCTGTCCTGAACGGTCCCGGCAACGGCGGCGGAGGTCGCCGCCTGCAAATCGCGAGCGAAGATGATCCAATCCCACAGCCTCGCGGTCTGGTTCTTCGGGTCGGCAAGGCCGCTCTCAACGATGCCGGGCGGCTGGATCGTGTCGCCGTCCCAGTCCTCGTCGGCCCGCAAGGCGTTTTCGGTGGGAAACTCGACGCTGGCGGTCCAGGCTTCGGCGAGGGCGGCTCGGCTGGTGTACCTCGCTTTGAGGAACTGGTTCCACGCATGCATCATGGAGGGAATACGCAGGATGATCGAGCCGTCCATGTCGTAGAACATCGGTTCGTTGCCGGGAGTTTCAAAGAGGAGGATGTTCTTGCAGTCGGCCAGCGCGTCGGCCGTGGCGGACCAGAGGCGCAGCACGGCCTCGCGGTTCTGATAGAAGTTGCTTTGCCCGCTGGGTTGTGAGCCGGCAAACTCCTCGGGGCTTTGGCAGGCCCAGCCGGGCAGATAGAAATGGTTGTCGTAGTGGACCCACAGCCCGTACTTCCAGGCGGTGCGGATGGAACGGCGGTAGGACTCGGCGACGGCGGCGTCGGGACCGTCCGGCGTGGGCATGAACTGGTACGGCTGGGCTTCGAAGCGGATCCCATTGAAGCCCAATCCGGCGATGCGCCGGTACGCCAGGTCGAACCCGCCCTCGTACATGCCTTCGCGCGAGGCAAAGAACGAATGAACGGCGTAGAGATGGATCGGCTTGCCGGAAGGCGAATAGTAGCATCGTCCCTTGACGCTGGGGCGAAGGTCGGCGGCGGTGACGGCGGTCATCGTGCGCTCGGCCAGGGAGTCTTCATCTTCGTAGGCGGCGGCTGGATCGGGCAGATCGGCAACGGCCTTGGCCGCCTCGGCGCGGCGGAACAGATCGGCGATCGCCCCGGCATGCGTGCGGGCCTCAGCGAGGAGGGTCTCGTCGTGCAGGGCCGTCGCGCGGTCGAGGTTGGCGTCGTTCATGGCGCGCAAGGCTGAGAGCTCAATCCCGAACCACCATGCAGTGTCGATGCGGGTGCGGATTTCATCCACGGCGTCGAATCGCCCAGCCTCCAGTGCCTGACGGAGGTCGCTGAGGGCGTCGGCCATGACCGGGAGCGTCAGACCTCGCGATTGGAGCACAGCGTCCCGCCAGATGAAATGATCGAGCATACGACGGGTCCGGGCGGTCATCTCGGTTCGGTACGCCTCGTTGCCGACGGTCACGCCGGCGCGGCGAATGCACAAATCCACGCCGGCGGGCAGATTGATCCTCGCGATGTCGATGTCGGCGGTGAACGGCGCGTCGAATCGCTGGCGCGGAATGCGCACGGTCGCCCACTCGGCGGACGCATCGAACGACGCTCCGCAGACGTGCTCAGCGCCGCCCTTACGCAGGAACTCGATGGTGCAGGCGCCCGCCTGGCTGCCTTTCAGCTCCAGCCAGACGCCGCCGACACCGGGCCAATCGGGGCAGCCGCCCTCGTCGAACCGCCCGCTGACTTCGAACCCGACCGCTCCGGCCCTCGCCGGAGCAGGATCGAACGCCTCGATGCACCCAGCGTCACGCACAATGCGCAGTTGCCGGTTATCGCCGCCGGCCTTGAGCCGCGGTTCGTAGGCGAGATTGGGCCGCGGCTGGAAGTCCGCAATAACCAGATCGCCACCCGCCGCCGGCGCAGAGGCAACCTGCGCGGCGTGCGCTACGGCGAGAATGACGATCGAGAGCAC
>JAAYCJ010000212.1 GCA_012729815.1 Phycisphaerae bacterium
AAATCATGGCGCCTGGCGGCCATCGCACCTACGGTGACCGCGATTCGGCCCGCCTCCGTCCCGACCCCGCCCCCCATCCCCTCAAAACCACCTCATCCGCTGAACTGGTGAGAAATGCGGGTTAGGGGTCGGGTTGGTCAAACGGAGTCGGATATGGCCGGCGCGGCCCTGTGGAATCATAAAGAGCCGCCACGCCTCGCCGGTGCGGATACAGGCAACCGCGGTGTCCGTCTCGACGGGGCCTTCCGCAACCAACAGCTCTCCGTCGTTCGCACGCGGATTGTCGGGACTCCATCGCTGGCCGAGCGGATCGGCGTGCCAGTCACTGTTGCGAGAGTCGAGGTAGAAGAGCTCGCCGTCGCCGTAGTAGTCGCACCAGTAGCCCTTGTGGTTGTTCGTGTAGGCCAGCACACCGGGGCCTTGCGCGAAAAAGCCCAGCGGTCCGACCGCCGTCTCCGAGTCAATCCGCCACGCCTCGCCGCTGCGGTTAACGTGGACGACCAGCCCGTTGTCGTAGGCGATCCGCACGCGGCGCACCGCGTCTTGCTCGCACAGGATGGCCTGGCTGGGCGTCAGCCACGCCTGCCCGTCATGATAGGCGATCTCGGTCACCTGCGAGTCGGCCTGGCGACTGACCAGCGGCCGAACCAGATAGTACTCCTTGGCGACCAGTTCGACGACGTGGTTGGCCTGGTGCCCGACGTTGGCGGCGGCGCCGAAGGCGATCTCCATCGCCCGATACTCGTCCATCTCTTCGGGCCACGGCGTCTGCAGCATCCAGTCCTTCGGCTCATAGCCGAACCGATTCCAACGCTCGTAGTAGCCGACTCCGTGGTTGATCGCCAGCGGCCGCATCCGCAACAAAATAAAATCGACGAAGAACCGCTCGCGGACGCTGAGGCTGGCGTTGGCGGCGTCGAGGCAGCCGGCGTGGACCCAGTCGTAGGCGCCTTCGCCAAAAACCGGACCTCCGTAGGTCTCCCGAGCGTAGTTCCATAGCTCATTGGTGAACAGCCGCGTCCCCTTCATCTGGGCCGAATGGGGCGCGTCCGGGCGAAAGTCCGGACGGAACCACGGGGCCTGAGCGCTGTGGACGTCAAGGAAGCACGCGTTCGAGCCGATCTCCCGCCGGATCGTGGGCATCACCTTTCCCGCGTGGAGCTTCATTTTCGAAGGGCTGCAATGTTTGGAGTTGGTCCAGGCGGGCTGAAACTCGCCGTTCTCTAAACGCATCAGGTCGGCTTCGTCGTAGCTCGGGGCGTCGGGATAGACGTCACAGTAGTTCTCGTGAAGGGCGACCCGCATCCCGTAGCCAACGGCGCGGCGCACCGCAGCGCGGAGTGTCTCCAGCCCGCCCCGCTTGGGGTCGGGCGGAAAGATGTCGGGCAGTTTGCAGTCGTAGCCGTAACGCTGCCAGCGGTGGATGATCGCAGCGGTGCGGTCCATGCCGTAGCCGTGGTAGAGATCGAGCGTCTCGCCGATCCGGTCAAAGTTGCCGTACCAGAACTCGACGACCATGCGGTCGGCGATCTCCGCGCGATACGGCGAAACGGAATTCGGGATCGACGGCAGCACCCCGTGAATCTCGTCGCTGAGCGTGATCGCGATCAACTCGCCCAGCGGCGGGGTCTGCCCGGCCAGATTGGGCCGGTAGGAAATATTCGGCACCGGCACCGCACTGTTGGTCTGCGTCCAGTCGACCAGGTACGAGAAGAACAGCTTGTCGTCGTCCAGATACCGGATCGTCCCGTCGTAGCCGCGAAGGTACGGGATATCCAGCCCGCGAGAACCCGCCGGCTCGGGCATCGGAATGGCCAGCGGGCAACCCTTTTCAGCCGAAAGGCGGACGCGCAACGTCCCGCCCGAAAGATCGATCCGAACCATCATCTCGTCGGAGCTATTCGGAAAGCGATAACGCCCGTGCCATGAACTGTCTTCTCTGTTGATTTTGGCATGCGTGAGAGTCTCGACCGGACCGACGCCGGTGACGTTCACAACAAAGCCCTCGGCCAGAGCAATCCATCGGCCGTCCTTGAATCGTCCCTGAATCGAAGACAATCCCTTGGCCGGTTCGAGACGGTAGGCGACCTCGCCTGCGTCGAAAACAACCATGTCACCCTCGGTCCGCGCGTTCGAACTCGACCCATGCTGCGGGCAGACGTCGGATGCGTAGCCTGCGGCCAGGAAAAGACAGGAAATGAATGAAAGACTCATCGTCATGACCATGGACTCCGACGAGGGGGTCGGCGGTTACCACCAGAAGACGCTGTAACGCATCTGGCCGTGATCCATCAGTTGGGTCTGGTCGAGCACCGCCACGTGATCGTCAACGAAGAGCACCACGCTGCCGCCCACGTGCCGCTGGAACACGGGATCGGGCGGCGGCGGATACCCGGTACTGTAGCAGTTCGCGTTGGCCGCGCGCCGCTGAAAGACATCCCAGCCGCTGATCAACGGATAGCAGGAATCCGCCAGAACCGGCATCACGCTGCGCAGCTCGGATGGGACGCGATCGACCGCCGGCCGCCAATCCGCCCAGTCGTGCGTGAGGTACTCGTTCATGCCGTAGGAGACCTGCACGTCCGGATCGCCCAGAACCAGATGGTCGCGCTCGTGGATGTCCGATGGGCATCGCAGCAGACCCAGATCGGGCAGATGACCCGTCGTGGCCAAAAGCGAGATCCAGTCGCACCAGTACTCGGTGTTCGCCACCGCCGCCGGCGGATGCAGCACCAGCGGCAGATGGTCCTGGAAATCGGCGCGATAGCCGTTGAGGGCCAGGTGCGCCTGGCGGACCCCGGACATGCACGCGACCTGACGGGCCTGCCCCCGAGCCCGCTCCAACGCGGGCAACAAAATGGCTACCAGCACCGCGATGATCGCGATGACCACCAGCAGCTCGATCAGCGTAAAGGCGGCCCATCGCCCGCCCGCCGCTCGCATCTCAGTGCTCATGTGTGGCGCCCTCCTCATACTGGAACTCCAGAACCGCATACGTCGTCTTGGGCAGATGAATGCTGACCTTGCCGTCGGCGATCGGCAGCTCGGTGTCGGTCAGCACGTCCCGAACGCGGCTGACGGGAAACGTCGGCGCAACGATCAGGTCCAGATCGGGCAAACCAGCCTCAACCGCAGCCAGATTCGATTCCCTGAAGTACGCGCCGACGTACTCGGGCGACTTGTTGCACAGGACCACATACGTCTTGCCGTCACCGCGGAACGACGCCGTATTGACCCGCGGCTGAACGATAACGTCACGCGGCGCCCCGAGTTCGGCCAGAACCGCTTCGAACGTCTCCCACAACGCCGGATCGACCGCGAACCGACCGGTCAGCAGCGACGGCGAGAAAGCAACCACGCGCCCGTCTCCGCAAGGCGTGATGGCGTGCGACTGGCCTTCCGGCAGCACGAACGAAACGCCCAGCGCATCAGCCAGGCTCGCTCCGGTTCCGGCAAAATCATGCCGGCCGGTGTCGGGAAACGCGACCAGCGTCCCGCCCTTGTGGACCCACTCGACCAGTTGCCGCCGGCACTCCGCCGTCAGCACCCGGTTCTGACCGTCGTCGACGATAATGCTCAGCCCGTCAAGCTTGGGAAACTGAGCCGACACCGCCCGAAACGCGAAACCCGACCGCTCCATCGCGAACTCCAGATGCGGCTTCGCCTCGAGCGCGAAGAACGAAGGCGGGTTCGAGGCGTACAGCGTCGTATCGGGAATCAGGATCGCCAGATTGGTCCGCGGATACCGCGCCGTCCGCAACACGCGAGCCGCCTTCTGGGCCTGGTAAAAGTCCAGGACGCCGCGCCGCAGTTGCACCGGCCCGCCGAACGAATGGAAGTACGCCGCGTACCCGCCCAGCAGATAGTCGCCCAGCGCCATGCGGAGCGGGCCGCGCGGGCACTTGGGCCAGCCGTTCTCAGCCGAGATCGGCACGCCGAAGGTCTGGGCCAGACCGCGAAAATACGCCTCGGTATCAACCGTCGTCTCAACGCATTCGCAGTGCGGAGCGACGTTCGCGAACTCAGCGGCGAGGTTCATATGAATGCCCACGTCGAGGTACATCCCCCGCATCAGAAGCGGCATGTCCGGAGCGGCTGCACGAATGCCGCGGATCACCGGCCGAAGAAACTCATAGTGCGACTGGACGAAAAACCGCAGGTAGTCCGGCCAGATGGGCCCAAGATTCAACTCGCCTTGCTTGCCCGGCTTGGGCAAAGGCAACTCGCTCCACGCCGCCATCGCCTGACCGTACCGCTGCGCCGCCTCTTCGAGCGAGAGTCCCAGTTCCTCCCGCACGAACCGCTGCCAGCCCTGCCGCCCAAGCTCCGATTCGTCGACGGCGAAACTCCCGTACCCGACGCTCAGCGGAGTGACGAACATCGCGGCCACCGTTGGATCATCCTTAAAGCGAGCGGCAAGCCGGCCCAACGCCTCCGCGAACCGGTCGCGAAACTCAGTGTTGAGATTCGACTGCTGACCCGCCCAACGCCATCGCCAGTGCGAGTTGAAGCTGAGTGGATCGAAGATGATCCGCTTGCGGTGCTTCGCAGCCAGCGCCACTTCGACGTCGCAGCGTGCGTAATCGATGATCTCACCGTTGGTGTCGGCCTCATCGAAAAACGGCACCTCGACGTGGATCGCGTTGAAACCGGCAAGCTCCGTGTCCTGCCAGAACGTCGGATCGTCCGGCGGCACACGGCCAAAGTGCAGCGGCGCGAAAATCGGACCGGGATACTCAAAGAAACCGGCTCGACCGATCTGCGGCAGTCCGTCAAGCAGCGCCGCCGGATCGGACGGCCACAGGTCCGCCACCCCAGCGGCAAGCTTCGCAAGGCACGCGATCGCCGCCGGCCCAAACGCCGGATTCTCCGGATGCAGAATCGAACGTCGATCGTCAGCCAGACCCGCAAAGAGCACGCGAGCGCCCTTGAACTCGCCGGCCTGGTGCTCGTACATCACCACCGGCCAGCCGATGAACCGATCGGCGATGCTGACCCAATTGGTCTGCTCGTAGCGAACCGCCATCAACGGCGTCAGTCGTACCCACGGCGGAACGTGAGGGTGATAGATCGAATTGTCAGCCGCCACGTACGCGCACTTGACGGCGGGCAAAGACGCGGGCGCAAACGGCCACCACCCACGCCCATCGCCGGTCAGCTCCAACGTCGGCTCCGAAAGTTCCAGCCAGTGCGAACTCAGCAGACTCGCGTCGAGAATGCGGTCCAATTCCGGCGACGCCCGATAGTCGCGGGCCGCCTGCCACGATGCGCCGTTTCGAACCATCGGCTGGGACAACGGCGCGGTTGCGCCGACGAGCCACAGAGCCCGGCCCTTGCGCAGGTGGTCCAGAACGGCGACCTCGTCGCCCGCTGCGAACTTCGGGCCAGCCAGAATCAGAATATCCGTCTCGCCGCCCTTCAGTTCGCCCGGCCCGATGCGCCGAACGCGGCAGCCAAGAGCAGCCAGTGCGTCGGCAAATCTCGTCGCTGGGCCGGGCGCGGGAACGCTGGGCAAAAACACATCGCTATCGAACACCGCCACGCCGACATCCGGCCCCGTCCAACTCGTCGTCGGCAGGTCCGCCAACGCCGCCGCCTGCGGCAGACCGCTCTTGCCGATAATCTCGACGTTGTCGATCTCCAAAAGCCACGGCCCGTCGTCTTCGGTCAGCGTGTCCATCGCAAGCCACAATGACGCGATCTTCGTCAAATCCAGTTTCGGCAGGTTGCCCGGATTCGCCACGGCGAAGAAATGTTCAGGCGTCAGCTCGATCCGCGTCCAACTCCCATCCGCCGCCAACTCCGGCTTGCACCACCAGCGCGAACCGTCGGAGCAGTGAACGTCAACCAGCATGTTCTTCAAGCCGGCCCCATTGCGGGCCGACAGGCCCACCGCGCTCGCCTCCGTCAATCCAACGCGGCTCAGCCCGCCGATGCTCACACCGCACCAGCCCTCCGCCACGTCCCGCGTCAATCGCAAACCATAGCCGCTCTCCCAGCCGGGACTGGCCACCGACTGGTGATACCGCGAAAGCAACTCGCCATGACCAACCACGTTCCACCCAGCCGACGACCCGTCCTCAAAGTCGTCGATCCCGACGGCCAAAGTCGAGCTCAGGCAGATGAGCGTAGCGACACATGTTGCGGCGAAACGATTCAAAGGGCCTCTTGAAGAAATCACTCCGCAGGTCCTCCCGGGAAGCCGGCCTGGCCGCGAAAATACCAGACGACGTGCAGGTCATGATACATACTGTGGGCGCCGTCGGAATGGTTTGAAAAACTGCCGTCGCCCCAGGTGGGGTACGCCGCGTCCCAGAGAAGCTGGTGCGCGCCATATCCGGAATAGTTGCCCGCCTCGTCCTCGACGGCGAACGTTATCCGCCCGTCGCTGTTTATCAGGTAGGTCCACAGATGTGGATAGTGAGCCGGTATAATCCGCTGGTTGGCGGGACAGTAGAATATGCGAAGGTCGTTGACATACTCAGGATAGACAATGGGAATTACGACGTTCGCGTCCCACGGATAGTACCACCAGTTGGTGTTAAGCCGCCAGGGAAGTCTCGGAAACCGGTCATGGTTCTCCTGCTGGGCGTACGCAACAAACGCCATGCCCTGCTGACGCATCTGATTGGCGCAGGTCAGCCGAATGCTCGCCTGGCGAACCTGGTTCAGCGCCGGCAGCAGGATCGCCACCAGCACGGAAATGATCGCGACCACCACCAGCAGCTCGATCAACGTGAACGATTTCGGATTTCCAATTCCGGATTTCGAGTTTGGGGAAACCGTACGTCCGTTCATATTCGTCCTCTTCTTCAATCAGCAATCAACAATCGGCAATCAGCAATTCCTTCACCGCTTTGCGAACTCCACCACAACCAGCGCCACCGCGTACCGCTCCAGATCGACCGCCGGCAGCGCCAGATCGTCGCCGTCGATCGTGATCGTTGTCCTGCTAAGCGGCTTCAGATCGCCCGACGCATCCGCGGTCCCCGCGTCTTCGACGTAAATCGTCACCTGGCATTCGCCCTTACGGCCCGGGTTCTTCAGAACAATCTGCTGCCGGATCGGACCAGCCGACTCGCGCAGCTCGTAGCGGCTCGCCATCACGGCGATCCGATCCTCATCCCGCCCAGCCAGCATCACCATGCCCGACGGCATGTCGCAGACCGACAGACGCTGGCTCGGCAGGCTCGCGAACATCTTCACCACCCGCCCCGCCGGCCGCAGCCCGAACTGCCCGTCCAACATCGCCCGGCCCATCCCCTTATAGTCCTCAAGCCGGAAGAAACCCGCCCCGAGCACCGGACTCTCCTGCAGCCAGAAGTACGCGCTGCCGACAAACGCCGCCTGTTGGACGGGCGTGCCGATGGGGTGCTCAGCGTTCAGGTTCCACTCGGTCAGGAAAATCGGCGGCGTCTTCTCGAAATAGCTCCGATACAACGCCTCGATCTGCCGCGAGAGATGATAGTACAGGTCCGGACGCTCCGGCCCGTCGCCCGGCCACCACTCAGCGTACCAGTGGACCGTCACCAGGTCGATCGGCACGCCGTTTTGTTTGCCGAACTCGAAGAACGCCTTGAATTCCTCGGGATAGTCCATGTTGTCGCCGAACCCGCCCACCAGCGCCGTCGGGTCGGCCTCCTTGATCGCCCGCGCCGTCACCTCGTAAAGCCGCCAGAAACGCTCCCTGCCCTGATGCCAAGCCGAAAAGAAATACCCGCCCGACGGCTCGTTCCAGACTTCCCAATACTTGATGCCATACTTCCGCTCGTGGTTGACGTGCCGGACGATCTCGGCCACGTACTCCGCCCACTTCTGATAGTCCGCCGGCTCCGCGTAGTACCACTCGCCCGACGACTCGCGGCTCAGCCACTTGGGCGTGTACATGATGTCGGCAATGATCTCCGCTCCGGTCGACTGGATGTTCTCGATCTCACGATCCAGACGCGTCCAGTCGTACCGCCCGGTGTTCGGATCGTACAAATCGTACGCCCCGGTGACGCCCTCGAGCCGGACGAAGCGGATTCCAACGTCCCTGGCCGCCGCCACCGCCTCCGGTTTCTGATAGCTCAGCGCGTTGCCGCCCAGCGACGCCCCGGCCAGCATCGGCTTGATACAGCCGATCGGCTGATCGCAGAACACGCGGGTCTGATGCGTCGCGGGTTGAGTCTCCGCCGACGCGCCCGTCGACAGCAGCAACAGAAGCGAAAAGAGCGTTACGTTCATGTGCGATGTTCCGGGTGATTCAAATTCCACTGACCCAACGTTTGAGCCAGACGTTCATCGGCACGTCCGCGGGCCGGGCCTGCACCAGCTCAGCGTACGTGTAGTACTGCGCGTGGCCGTCGGCGTGGACCGCGTTCAGCCCGTCGTTGTGCCGGAACAGCCAGGTCTCGCGATACAACGAGGGATAGAAACCGTAGTTCTCGCACCACGGCTGGCCGGGCAGACGCGCCGATCCGTTGCGGTCGCCGTCGAGCCAGAGCCACGTCTCCGACGGCCGAACGATATGGTCCAGCACGCCCTTGACGTTCGTCTCCGGCGCATCGCCCCACCACACCGAGATGTGCCAGTTCGGATCCGGATGCGCGCTCGCCGGTGTCACCACGCCCGAGTTGACGTTGTACGACCCGCTGCCCTGCGTCTCGCCCGACGAGGGACAGCGAAAGACGTGGATGTACCGCCCGTCGCCGTCCCGATTCCAATGCAGCGGCTCGCCGAGATCGTTCCTCCACCCCACCGCCGCCGTCAGTTGGTCTCTCGCCCACGACGATACGTCGCCCCAAAACGAATCCGCCAGCGAAACGCTGAACGTCCCGTTGAACTGATCGCCGTACATCGCCACCGCCACGCCAAGCTGCTTGACGTTATTCGCGCACTGCACCCGACGCGCCACCTCGCGGGCGCTGGCCAGAGCCGGCAGCAAAATCGCCACCAGAACGGCGATGATCGCCACCACCACCAACAGCTCGATGAGCGTGAACGATTTCGAATGTCGGATTTCGAATTTCGACTTTGCGGACAGGACTGTTTGGCCGCCGATGCTCATGTTCTTCCTCAAATCATAAATCATAAATCATAAATCAAAAATCAGAAATCGCCCTTCCTCGTGGCCACCGAAGCCCGCTCAATGAACCGCGGATGAAGTTGGACCTGAGTTGGCCTCGAATGCGGGTTCGTCAGCCGGTCCAGGAGTATCTCCGCTGCGACCTTGCCCATCTCGAACCAGTTCTGAACCACGGTGGTCATCGCGACCCGCGGCGACTTCGCCACGTCCAGGTTGTCGTTGCTGACCACCGAGACGTCGTCCGGCACCCGCAGGCCTCTGCTCCAAAGCCGTTCGATCGCCGCCACCGCCAGGTCCTCATTGCTGAAGAGAACGGCGGTCGGCGGCGTCGGGTCGTCGATCAGCCTGTCGATCACGCCGTCGATCTCGCCGCGGGCCTCCTCGCGAACCCCCTTGAGCTTGAACACCGAATTGGTGTGGATCGGGCAGTCGCAGGTCACCATGCCCCGCAAAAAACCGGTCAACCGCTCCTCAAGACTGGTCCGGTTGACCCGCCGCGTGACGTACGCAATCTGCCGGTGCCCAGCCTCCACCAGGTGCCTGACCACGATCAGCGAACCTTCGACGTTGTCGGTCACCACGCAGTCGCCCTCGAAACCGGTCGGCACGGCATCGAGCAGAACGAACGGATAACCCTCGTCGCTCAGCCGGGCCAACTCGGCGTCAACCGCCTCCGATGGGTCGTACCAGATCGCAAATCCCGCATGGTACTCATCCGAATCGCCCTGGAGGCGCTTGACCATCTCGTCCGCATCATGAAAAAAGTCCACCCCCACATGATAGCCGCGCTCCGCCAGAACCTCGTGCATCCCCTCCAGAACGCCCGGCCGCATCACCACGTCCTCGCTGAACGGCATGGGCGAGATGTACTTGATCAGCCGCCGCTGAGCCGCACGCCCCGAATCACGCTCCGTCACGAACGTCCCCTGACCCCGACGACGGACCAGCAGCCCCTCAGCCGCCAGATTCGCCAACCCCTTGCTGATGGTCAGACGATTCAGCGAGAACTCCTTCTCCAACTCCCGCTCCGACGGGATCTTACAGCCGGGACGCCACTCGCCGCTGCGAATCCGACGGCGAATCGTCTCCTGCACGTGCTGATAGCCGCTGCGAACTGGAGCTGCCGGTTGAGCCGATGCCATGTGACGCTCCTGACTGACCAAAGTGGATTATCCAATTGGGTAGTGTAACGGAATCCGGCATTCTCTGCAAGAGGAATTCCAGCGGCCTACGGGTCGGGTATTGACAGTCACCGAGCGTCTTGGTATATTCAAAGATACAAATATACCCAGCTATGCTTAATGAACGCGGATCGCCGAAAGGTTCATGATGCCCAAGCCCTTGTACGAACAGGTGGCGGAAGACTTGCGGGAGAAACTCAGCCGCCGGGTCATCGCGCCCGGTCAGCGAATCGCTTCCGAACAGGAACTCTGCCGCGAGTATCAGGTCAGCAGCATCACCGTCAAACGCGCCATGCGCGAACTGAGCAGCCGCGGCCTCGTCGTGCGCCGGCCGCGACTGGGAACCTTCGCCGCCCAAACCGGTTCCGGCGAGCCGGTCAGCCGAGGCGCGCGCAAGCTCAAGTCGCTGGTGTTCATCGGCCGGCTCCTGAACGACGAACTCGAAAGCGACGTAGTTCACGGGCTTTCGCAGGCGGCCGGTGAGGCCTGTGTTCGGGTGGTGGTCACCAGTTCGCTCAACGATCCAGCCAGGGAGGCTGAGCTTCTGGGCGAACTGGCGGAGATGGGCGCGGATGGGGCGGTGATCCTGCCGCTGGGCGGCACGGCGAACGTCGAGGAGTATTTCCGGCTCAAGCTCGAAGGGCGGCTGCCCTTCGTGTTCCTGGACCTCTACTACGAAGGCCTGGAGGCGCCGCACGTCACCAGCGACAACGTCGCGGCCGGCTATGCGCTGACCTCGATGCTGTGCAAACGCGGCCATCGACGGATTGCGTTCGTCGGCGAGGACTTCTCCGTGATCTCGGTTCGCCAGCGGTACGAAGGCTATGCCCGGGCCCTCTATGAGCGGGGCATCGGGGCCAATCCGGCCCTGGTGCAACTGGTGAGCCACTACACCGAACGCGAAGGCGAACCGCGGAACCTGGAGCCGGAACGCCACGCGTACCGGCAGTTGCTGACCGCGGCGTATCGTCCGACCGCGGTGGTGGGAGCGAGCAACGGCCACGCCCGGACGGTGATCGAGGTGGCGCACGAGGTGGGCCTGGACGTGCCGCGGGACGTGTCGGTGGTGGGCATGGGCGGGCTTCGATCGGCGGGCGGATGCCAGCCGCGGCTGACGTTCATGCGACAGGACTTCGAGGCGATGGGCAAGGGGGCGTTTGCCGCGCTCAAGCGCCTGGTGGAAGAAGGCGTGGTGGAGCATCGGGAGGCGGCGTCGGTGTTGATGGAAGGCGAAACCGTAGCGGAAAGGGAAACGCGGAATGCGGAATAACGCGGGTCTTCTGAGTTGGCCGATGGTAGTCGGCGTGACGGTGGTGTTGAGTTGGGCCGGACACGTCCATGCCGACAGCACGCGCGAAGAAGGGGCGGATCGCGCGGAGGTGTCGGTGGGGCGGACGACGCGGCCGTGGGTCTCAAGGATGGGGCACAACATCGAGTACATCAGATTTGGGGAGGGGCTCTGGGATGACCAGAAGAAAAGCGTGCTGGCGGGTGTGGATGAGCTTCTGCGGCCGCTGAAGATCGAGAGCCTGCGATACCCCGGTGGAAACCTGGTGCAGTATCACCACTGGGCGGAGGGGATCGGCCCGGTCGAAGGAAGGGGAACGGGCTATGCCGACTGGGCGGGACATCCGCAGGTGTGGTCGATGGAATTCGGCACCGATGAGTTCTTTCGGTTCGCCGAAGGGATCGGCGCCGCTGAGGCGATGATCACGGTGAACATGCCGACCAGCGATGAGCTGGAGCCGTGGATGGGAACGGCGCAGGAGGCGGCGGCGTGGGTGGCCTACTGCAACGCTGCGGTGGACCAGGAAACGCCGATCGGCACCGATGCCCGTGGCCGTGACTGGGGCACCGCCGGCGATTGGGCGAAGCGCCGCGTCGCGAACGGTCGCGAAAGGCCTTACGGCGTGAAGGACTGGGAGCTGGGCAACGAGATTTTCGTCACCATCAAGGATCCAGCGTGGTACGCCGCCAGGTGCCGTGAGTTCGCCCGGGCGATGAAGGCGGTGGACCCGACGATCCGGATCGGCGTGGTCGGCAACGACCTGGATTTCCACATGACGGAAAGCCCGTGGAACCGGGCGCTGCTGGAGGGGACGAAGGGGGACGTGGATTTCCTGATCGCCCACTTCTACCTGCCGGGGATCAATCCCGACGGCGGCGGGGACGTCACGACAAGGGACGTCACGCGGATCACGCTGGCCAGCCCGGATCGTTTCCGGCGGAGGCTGGCGGACATTCAGACGACCATTCGCAAGGTGACCGGCGACCGGAGCAAAGTGGGTATCGCGATCACGGAGATGGCGTGCAATCTGGGGTGCATGAGTCAGGACCCGAAGGTATTGGCGCACATTCGCTCGCAGCAATCAGCGGTGTTTCTCGCCGATACGCTGCTGGCGTTGGAGGAGGGGCGGGTGGCGGTGAGCAACTACTGGACGCTTCGCGGCTGGGAGTGGTCGGTGCTGGAGCTTTACGACGGGAAGATCGTGCCGCAGGGGGCTTACGTGGCGTATCGGCTGTTCGCGGACTACAAGCAGGATCGCGTGTGCGAGACGGCGGTCCGGTGCGGGCAGTTGATCCTGAACGACTCGCGGCGGGAGGAATTCAAGCGGCCGGCGCATCCGTCGCTGACCGCCGGTGCGACGGTGGACGCCGCGGGCAAGCGGATCGCGGTGCTGCTGGTCAACCGCGCGCTCGATGGGCCGACGGCGGTGACGATCAAGCTGGCCGACGAGGCGCTGGCGGGCGGATCGTGCCGGCTTTCGCTGATGAGCGGGCCGCCCGACGCGATTAACGACGCTGAGCATCCGCAGGCGATCCGGATCACCGACGGAACGATCGAGATGACCGGGCCGGGAACCGCGCGGTGCACGCTGCCGCCATGCAGCATCGGCCTGGCTGAGTTCAGGATACCGTAAGGGAATTGTTGATTGCTGATTGTTGATTTGAGGAAAGCACGAACATGAACGGGTTGGCTGCTCCTTCAAATTCGAGATCGTTTACGCTGATCGAACTGCTGGTGGTCGTCGCGATCATCGCGGTGCTGGTGGCCATTTTGCTGCCGGCACTGACCGCGGCGCGGGAGGCGGCCAAGACGGTGGCCTGCGCGGCCCAGGAAAAGCAGCTTGTCATGGCGATTCTGTCCGACGCGGAGGAGAACGCCGGCTGGCTGCCGCGGTCGCGGTGGCACGGGGCCTACTGGTATCAGCCGGCGGCGGGAACGCATCTGGCGACGGTGGTCGCGGACTCGAAGATGCTCATCTGCCCCG